>NZ_JBHXJQ010000014.1:0-120519 GCF_042722305.1 Microbacterium sp. NPDC058389 | reverse complement strand
GGAGATGTGTATAAGAGACAGCAGCCGCCCCGCCCGCGCGCCGGACGCCGCGGCTCAGCTGCCGGGCAGTCGCGTCACCTTCGCGTCCGCCCAGTCGGCGTGGTCGCTGTTGTTCGTGTTGCCGCCGTCGGTGACCCGCAGCACCAGCCGCTTCACGCCCAGGACGTCGAGCACGACGTTCTGGGGACCGGTGGCCGGCTGAGCGCGGATCAGCCCGCTGTCGTAGACGACGACGCCGTCGGCGAGCACCTGGAAGACCACGGACGAGTTCGGCGAGCTCTTCTGCGCGTCGTCGACGCCGATGACGGCCGCGAACGTGACGTCCGCGGGCTCGAGGTCGTAGACGATGTCGGAGTTCGCATGCGTGCCGATGCCCTTCGCGTACTCGACGCCTCCGAGCCGGATCGGACTGCCCGACACCGCCTTGTCCTTCAGAGCCGTGCGCCATCCGGAGGTCGCCGAGACCCAATCGCGATCGCTCAGGTACTCAGCCGGGCCGTCCGCCGGCGCGGACTGCTCGTCCACCGTCACGCCGGGTCCGGCTCCGGCCTCATTGGCCGCCGACACGCGGTAGCGGAAGGGCCCGCCCGCGGCCTCGCCATCGAGATAGGACGTGCCGGTCACGTCGCCGGCCAGCAGCGAGAACTGCCCACTCCCCGCCGGCGCCCGTTCGATCGTGACGCCGAGCGCCCCGTCCGGCAGCGTCCACGTGACGCCGACGCGGTCGCCCGAGCGGTATGCGCCCACGGCGGTCGGCGCCGTCGGCGGCGCGTCGGGCATGGTGCGGAACCACCGCTCGCCTCCGGGCACCACCAGCCGCTGGCCCGTCTTCGGGTTGATCGCGGTGACCTCCCAGTAGTAGGTGCGTCCCGGCTCGAATCCCGTGACGGCGGTCGACAGCTCGCCGACCGTCTTGTCGGCCACGACGTCGGTCATCCCGGCGTCGCGCGCGACCTGCAATCGGTAGCGGGTGGCGTTGACCGAGGCGCCCCAGGCGAATGCGACCCGGCCGGGATCCACGCGGGTCGCGGCGTCGGCCGGGGACTGCAGCGAGAAGTTCTGCGGGTGGGTGAGGATGAGGTCGCCGTTGCGCTGCGGGTTGTCGTCGCCGATGGTCGCGAACGTGACGGTCCTGTCGACGGGGACGGTCACCGTCACCTGCGACAGCGCGCGGCCGTTCACGTTCACGTACGTCGGCTTGGTCGGCTTGCCGTCCACCTTGATCTGCGGCCATCCGCCGGCGAACTGCACCGTAACCTCGAGCGGTGCGGCGCCCTCGTTGTGCCGGACCGTGGTCTTAGTGCGGCCGTCGTGACGCACCGCGACATCGTGATCGCCGACCTGGATGTGATCGAGCGACAGCCACGCGACGTCGCTCGGCAGGTGCGATCGCACCGACACCGCATCCTCAGGGGCGTCGGGGCGCACTCCGGCGAGTCCTTCGACCGTCTGCGACACGAGCGTGTAGCTGGTCTCGGGATAGTCGCCGTTCGAGCCCTGGGTCCGCACCTCGTGGGGCAGGTGGAGCTTTGAGATGACGTCCTTCATCCACGCCCAGGCCTTGTCGTCCTGGCCGTACGCGAACAGCGCGTCGGGCACGTACGTGGTCGCCTCGATGTTCGGCGGGCGGTCCTCCTGGTACATCGTGTCGAGGTAGTCGATGAAGTCCCACGCACGCTTGTCGTCGGCATCCAGGAACTCCTTGACGGCGTAGAAGACCGAGTTCTCACGGCCGAAACCGGCGTACGGCTCGCCGTCGGGGCCACGACCTCGGACGTACTCCCATGCTTCGCGGGTCACGCCCCACTCCGTCTCGAAGTACTCCTGCAGGTCGGCGGCCCGCTGCGCGAAGTCGGCGGCGGTCGCGGCGTCGCCCTTCTCCCCCGACAGATACGCGTACGCGAGCAGCGCGCGGTACTGCGAGGCCACACCGTCGCCCGCTTCGATCACCGCATGGTCGGCACGCTCGTTGTAACTCGCGGCGCCCTGGAAGATGCCCTTCCCCGTGCCCTCGGCGATGCCGTTGGGCAGCTGCGTGTCGTGCAGAGCGATGAAGTCCGTGACGGCCTTGGTGTAGTACTGCCACAGCACCGGGTCGTCGAGGTAGTCGGCATCGCCGGTCCACCGGTACTGCTCCTCGGCCTCCTGCACGAGCTCGAACACGGCGGGCACCTCGCGCACGAAGTTCGTGTCGCTCTTGTAGTCCACGTTGTACGGGCTGCCGTCGAAGTTGAGGGCCCACAGCGGGTACCACTTGCGGGACTCGTTCGCAGACGCCGCGAAGGCACGCAGCATCGACTTGTTCTCCTCCTGCAGGCCGAGCAGGTGCCCACCCGAGGCCTGGTGCACGAAATCGCGCGAGTAGAACGCCGTGCGGTGCGCGTAGCCCGCCCAGTACGACGGGATGTAGGCGGCGGTGCCGGTGCCGGGGTTGCTGCCGTTGCCGTTGAGCGGTCCGGTCCTGCCGGTCTGCACATGCTGGCGCGCCCGCCACTTGGCCCAGTCGAACGCGTCCACGAGCTCGGACGACGAGCTGTCGATGGTGACCGTCTTGCCCTCGAGGGTCGCCGCGACCGTCCACTCGACGGCGGTCCCGCCGGCATCGGTCACCGTGAAGGTGCGCGCCGTCGTGTAGTCGCCGGGGGCCGTCGGATCGGGGGCGATCGTCGAGCCCTCCGGCAGGTCCGCGGTCGCCGTGAGCGCGGTGAGGTCGGTGCCGTAGGGCACCTGGAGGGCGATGGTGCGCGCGGCCTGGTCGATCGCGCTCGGCCCCTGCTGACGGGAAGCCTCGAAGCCGAACAGCGAGCGCTTGTCGGCCGTGAAGGCGACGTCGTCGATGTTGGTCCATCCCCCTCCGCCGGTGAAGTACACCTCCACCGCGGTGCCGGCGGCCACTCCGACCGGCGGCAGCGTGTACAGCTGGTACGCGGTCTGCTGCGGCACGTCGACCGAGGCGAGCGTCTCGCCGGCCGTGGTGCGGACGCCGAACACGCCGCCGGATTTGGCCGCGGCCACCCATGCCTCGGCTGCGTAGCTGCCGGTCTCATCGACCGTCACCTCCTGGACGAGCTGGTTGGCCGTGCCCGCGTCGAGATACGCCAGCCGTGCCCCGGAGCGCGGATTGTTGGTGGCGACACCGGCGCCGGCGACGAAGCGCCAGCCGTCGGATCCGGCCTCGAAGCCTCCGTTTACCAGTGCCGCGGACGGAGCGGCCGCGGCCGGCACGGTGCCCGCCGCGATCAGCACTGCGGTCGTGATCGCTGCGACGGTCGCGGCGCGGCGTGACGGCATCCATCCGGCCGTCTGGGGTCCTGCTCTTCGCATGGCTCTCCTCCTCGAGAACGCGCGCGGGACCAGCGCCTTCCGGCGCGCGGCACCGCTATGGATGGGTCGGTGTGGGTTCTGGGACGGTGTCAGGAAGCCGAGTGCTCGCAGCCACACGAGCGGCGGACGACGAGCTCGGTGGGGAAGGTCGTGAAGCCGGGCGCCCCGTCGCCGTCGGCGAGACGGCGGATCGCGGCGTCGGCCATCTCGGCGATCGGCTGCGCGACGGTCGTGAGCGCCGGCCGCGTGTAGGCCGCCTCAGTGGTTCCGTCGAACGAGACGACTGCGACGTCTTCGGGCACGCGCAGTCCCGCATCCGAGAAGGCGGCGAGCAGACCGACCGCGATCTGATCGGATGCCGCGAACACGGCGCGCGGGCGCGCGGGGTCGGCGGCGATCGCACGCCCCGCGGCCAGTCCGCCCTCGTACGAGAACGGCGCGTGCACGCTCTGCCCGAGCGGCAGGCCCGCCTCTCGCAGCGCGTCGGCCCAGCCGCGTTCGCGCTGGTCGATCGCGAGGGCGCCGCCGACGAAGGCGACGTCGCGATAGCCGTGGCCGGTCAGGTGGTCGACGGCCTGCTTCGCGCCCGCGCGGAAGTCGACCCCCATCGCCGGCAGGAAGCCGTTCGCCCCCGTGTACTGGTTGACCAGCAGGGTCGGGATGCCGAGCGAGGCCACGACCTCCTGCTCGGTCTCGGTCAGCACATCGGCGATGATGAGGCCGCCGATCTGCCGGGCGACGAGGTCGTGCACCTGCTCGACGGCAGACTGCCGCTCGCGGTCGCTGTTGACGATGAGCAGCGACCGGCCGTGACGCACGCTCGCGCGGTCGAGCGCGTGCAGCAGCTGCGCGAAGAACGGGTTGCGGCTGTCGACCACGATCATGCCGATGGTGTCTGCGGTGCCGCGCGACAACGCCCGCGCCGCCGCGTTCGGACGATAGCCGAGCACCCGCACGGCTTCGAGAACCCGCTCGCGGGTGACCGTCGCCACCGGCTTCGGTCCGTCGTTGAGCACATAGCTCACGACCGCGGTGCTCACGCCGCTCAGTCGCGCGACATCCGCGCGCGTGACCTTGCGGGGCCTGTGCTGCTCGTCCATACGGGGTTCCTCTCGCCGACCGCCCGAGGGCGCCGGTCTCACGCGTTCGCAGCCTCGAGAGGCACGACGCTGCCCACAGCATCGCCGAAATCGGGGACGATCAATCGCTCCCCGCCGCGACGCGCCGACTCGTGCGCGATGACGCCCGGCAGCGTGAAGCGCGCCGCGGTCCAGGCGTTCACCGGCGGAAGCAGCTGCGACTCCACGGCGCGCACGAAGTCGTCGACGAGGAAGTGGTGGCTTCCCTCGTGACCGTTGTGCAGGCCGCGCAGCTCGGCGGGCACCCGCTCGATGTCGTGGATCGCGGCGTACCCCGAGACGAACGCGTCGCGCAGGGCCGGCGACACGTGCGCGAGCGACGGGTCGTCCAGCGACAGCGACGCGTGCGTGTCGATGAGCGACGACACGTCGTCCACGGTGTCGCGCGTCTGCCAGAACGACGCGGTCGTGACCTGCTCGAACGTGCCGTCTGTGCCGAACCACCGGAAGCGCGATTCGCGCCGATGAGAGGGGAACCCGACGCGGCGGAACTCGTTGATGCGCATCGAGCCGCCGGCGGCGAGTTCGAACAGTGCCGTCGCGTTCGAGAAGTCGTTGCCGAACTGGCTGATGTCGCGGTCGAACACGCCGTCGCCCCTGTCGTCCACGACGCCGACGGCCGAGACCGCCACGGCGTATGTCGGCCATGCGCCGAGCACGCCGCCGATCGAGTGCGTCGGATACCACAGCGGCGGGTAGCTGGCCGTGGCCTTCCAGTTCTCACCACCCGAGTAGCGGTACGCGTCGTAGAACCCGAGGTCCATATCGTGCACGTAGTCGCCTTCTGCGTAGAACAGCCGACCGAACTCGCCGCGCTCCCGCTTGCCGCGCGCGAACACGGTGGCCGGGTTGTAGTAGCTCGTCTCACCCATCATGTACGTCAGCCCGGTCTCGCGGACGGCCTCGATGATCGCGGCGATCTCGTCGACGCTGATCGCCATGGGCACCGCCGAGTACACGTGCTTGCCCGCGCGCAGGGCCTTGACGACGAGGGGCCCGTGGGTCCACCGCTGCGTGAAGATCGCGACGGCGTCCACGGCGTCGGACGCCAGCATCGCGTCGAAGCTCTCGAACGTGCCCGCGATGCCGGTCTGCGCGACGAGGGCGTCAGCACGTTCGGGGAGCACATCGGTGACGTGGACGGCGGAGATGCCGGGGTGGTGATGGAACAGGGTGGCGAACTGGCCGGCGAACTGGCCGGCGCCGACGATGCCCAGGGAGAAGGCCATGACGAATCCTCTTGCGTACGGGGTCGGCGGCGTGCCGACCCTGGGAGTCTGACACGGGAGATCTACGCGCGTCAACTGTCTCTTTGAGGGCGGAGAAGTGCTGAAAATCAAGGATTGATAACGCTCTTGCGCTCCACAATCTACGCGGGTAACCTGGCCCGACGTCGGCCGCTCCCCTGCCGGCCATCACATGAACGCACCCGAGTGTTAGGAAAAGACGATGAAGTCACCCTTGGTCCCGATCGGCGCCATCGCGGCCGTCGCCCTCGCCGTGACCGGCTGCGCCGGTTCCGGAGCCGGATCCGACGGCGGCGCGGCGAAGATCGAGTTCCAGACGAACCTGGGCGCGACGGACCCGATCCTCGATGCGCTCACCGAGCTCACCGAGAAGTACGAGGCCGACCACCCCGACGTCGACATCGAGCTGGTGCCGTCGACCGACACGTACGAGGCCGACATCAAGGTCCGCCTCGCATCCGGCGACGTCCCCGACATCTGGGCGACCCACGGGTGGTCGCTGCTGCGCTACTCCGAGTTCCTCGAGCCGCTGCAGAATCAGCCGTGGGCGAAGGACTTCAACCCGGCGCTCGCGCCCGCGATGAAGAACGACGCCGGCGAGTTCTTCGCCCTCCCCATCGACACGGACGTCGCAGGCATCGTCTACAACCAGACCGTGCTGGAGACCGCCGGCATCGACCCGGCCTCGCTCACCGACTGGGCGTCGTTCACCGAGGCACTCCCGACGCTCGACGCGGCGGGCGTCATCCCCATCTCGTCGAGCGGCAAGGACAACTGGTTCGCGGGGAACGTCGCCGACTTCATGGCATCGGGCGGCTTCACCGACGACCAACTCGATGGCTTCCTCGATGGCGAGTTCGACAAGAACGGCTACGCGGCACTGCTCGACCACGTCGCCGGATGGCAGGCGGCCGGGTACTTCAACCCCGACTACTCGTCGGCGACGATGGACGACCTCGGCCGCGCCCTCGCCGAGGGAACGACCGCGTTCGTGATGGTGCAGAACTACCTCGTGACCACGGCCCTGGGTTTCGACCCCGCGGTGAAGCTCGGCTACATGCCCATCCCGAGCGACGTGGGCTCGCCTTTCCTCGTCGGCGGCGAGGGCCGCGCCTTCGGCGTGGCGAAGGACTCGGAGCACAAGGAGCAGGCGCTCGACTACCTCGCCTTCCTCGCCGAGCCCGAGAACCTGTCGGTGCTCGCGAGCGAGGTCGGCGGCATCCCCGGACTCACGAACGCGACGAGCGACCTCGGCGGCCTGCAGTCCAGCTATGACCAGTTCGTCGCCAGCGGCAACTACCCGCTCATGCCGTACTTCGACCGGGTGTACCTGCCGAACGGGATGTGGGACACCATGGTGTCAACCACCGACAGCGTCATCACCGGTCAGGGCACGGTCGACCAGGCCGTCGACCAGATGGCGACCGACTTCGACAGCCTGTTCGAACAGTGACCCCGAGGGGCGGCCCCGGCGGGCCGCCCCTCCCCCTGGAAAGGCCGCGACGTGACAATGACGTCTCCCCCGCTCCGCTCGGTCGCCCGGCGCCCTCGCCGCGCGACCGGACCGAGGTTCGCCCGCGTCGGGCTGAACCTGTTCTACCTGCCCGCACTCGTGCTCGTCGGCGTCTTCACGATCGTGCCGCTCATCAACGGCATCGGCATCTCGTTCACCAACTGGAACGGCTACAGCGCCGTGCGCGCCTTCGTCGGCGTCGACAACTACGAGCGGCTCCTCTCCGACCCCAACTTCCACACCGCGCTGATCAACACGATCATCTACGGCGTCGGCAGCACCATCGTCCAGCAGGTGCTCGGCCTCGCGCTCGCGCTCGCACTCGACCGCGCCATCCGAGGGCGCGGCGTCGCGCGCGCCATCATCTACCTGCCCGTGCTGGTCTCGCCGATCGTCATGGGCACGATGTACTACCTGTTCTTCGCCTACAACACCGGCGGGCTGAACGATCTCGTCGTGGCGCTCGGCGGCGAGCGCACCGCGTGGCTCGCCGATTCCGGCACCGCCGTCGCGATCATCGTCCTCGTCAACTCCCTGCAGTTCGTCGGCATCTCGATGGTCATCTACCTCGCCGGACTGCAGTCGATCCCGGTGATGTACCTGGAAGCCGCACGCCTGGACGGCGCGACCCCGTGGCAGCAGTTCCTGCACGTGACGGTGCCGCTGCTGCAGCCCGCCTTCGCCACGAGCATCGTGCTCAACCTCATCGGCGGCCTCAAGCTGTTCGACATCATCCAGGTGCTCACCGGCGGCGGTCCTGGCTACTCGACCAACTCGGTGTCGACGCTCATCAGCAAGGTGTACTTCGACAACCAGAACGCCGGCTACGCCTCGGCGATCGGAGTCGCGCTGTTCGTCCTGATCGCGCTGTTCACCCTCGTCCTGAACACCATGCTCAACCGCAAGAGGATCGACGCATGACCTCGACCGTCTCCCGCCCCGTCGAGGCAGAGACCGCCTCGACCCGCACCCTCGTCGTCGGGCGCCGCATGCCCGCCCGTCCTCACCGCCCCGGCGTCGGCGGCCGCATCGCCATCGGGATCGGCCTCGTGGCGGCATCCCTCGTCCAGCTGCTGCCGTTCTACATTGCCGTCACGACCGCGATGAAGCCCCGCACCGACCTGTCGTCGCAGTGGCTGCCGCCGACAGAGATCTACTGGCAGAACTTCGTCACGGCCGTCGACCGCGGCAACGTGCTCGGCGCGATCGGCAACAGCGCGATCGTCACACTGTTCAGCACCGTGCTGGTGTGCGTCATCGGCGCGTTGGCCGCGTACCCCCTTGCGCGCCGCACGACGGTCGTCAACCGCGCGGTGATGCTGCTGATGATCGGCCTCATCATGGTGCCGCCGCTGAGCATCCTCGTGCCGCTGTACACGATGCTCAACGGCATGCACGCGATCAACACCTACTGGGGCACGATCCTGGTGATGACGGCTACGCAAGTGCCGTTGAGCGTCTTCCTGTACGCGTCGTTCATGCGCGGACTGCCCGTCTCGATCGAGGAGGCGGCGTCTGTCGACGGAGCGGGGCCGGTGCGCATCCTGTTCCAGGTGGTCGTGCCGATGCTCAAGCCCGTGACGGCGACGGTGGTCATCCTCACCGGTGTCGCGGTGTGGAACGAGTACGCCCTCAGCGTCTACCTCATGCGGGCACCCGAGATGCGCACGATCGCCCCGGCGATCGGCACGTTCTTCGCCAGCTCGGGCAGCGATCTCGGCGCCGCCGCTGCGGCCGCCCTGATCTCGGTCGTCCCCGTCCTGGCGGTGTACCTCATGCTGCAGCGGTACTTCATCAAGGGCATGGTCGCGGGCGCCGAGAAGTGACGGTGGATGCCGGCACTCCGGCCCTCACGGGGCTCAGGGCATCAGCTCGCCGGTCTCGGCGACGGCCCGGCGGCGGTTGCGGCGGGCGGTGAGATCGACGATCGCCACGAGGAACGCGAGCGCGAGGAAGACGCCGACCGACAGCATCCCGAACGCGTACGCATCGTGGAAGACGACGAGACTGCTGTGCGACCCCGACTCGCGGTAGATCGCCGCGTAGAACATCGACAGCGCGACCGCCGTGCCGACGGCGGCGCCGATGCGCTGGCCGAGCTGGCCGACGGAGCCCGCGAGACCGCCCTGCTTGACGGGGATGTCGGCGAGCGTGAGGGTCTGGTTCGGGGCGATGACCAGGCCGCCGCCGGCGCCGCCGATCGTCATGACGACAGCCGCGATGTACGGCGTCCACGCCGGGTCGCTGTACAGCGCGGTGAGCACAAGACCCCCCACGCACACCAGCATGCCGACGAGGCCCCACACCACGACGACGCGACCGTGGGTGTTCACGAGGTTGCCACCCACCCACGAGGTGATCGCACTGGCGAGGGCGAAGCCGATCGACACCATGCCCGCGTAGACCGGCGCGAGGCCGAGCCCGAGCTGCAGGTACAGCGTCGTCACCAGGAACATCGCGGGCGTCGCGGTGAAGTACGCCGTCTGCAGCAGCGTCCCGTTGCGGAACGACTCCACGCCGAACAGCCCCAGCGGAAGCAGCGGGCTCCGGCCGCGCGACGCGTATCGGCGCTCCCAGGCGATGAACGCCGAGACGAACAGGGCGAAGGCCGCCAGCATCCACCACCGCGCCGGGTTGTCGGTCGGCGCGCCGGTCGTGAAGAGGAACGGCCACATCAGCGAGACGACGCTGAGCCCGAACAGCACGACGCCCACCGGGTCCAGCTGCACCGGGCGCTGCGAGCGCGTGCGCGTGTCCGGCAGCAGCCACAGCGCGAACGCGATGGCGATGAGGCACAGCGGCACGTTCATCCAGAAGATGAGCCGCCACCCGTCGGTCGGGCCGCCCAGCGCGATCAGCAGGCCGCCGAGCGTCGGACCGAACGCCGTCGCGACGCCGATCGTCGCCCCGAACAGGCCGAAGGCGCGGCCGCGCTCCCTGCCCTGGAAGAGCTCCTGCGTCATGCCGATCACCTGCGGCATCTGCACTCCGGCGGCCGCGCCCTGCAGCAGACGCGCGACCAGCAGGAACCCCGCGGTCGGGGCGAGCGCGCACGCGATGCTCGTCAGCGTGTACAGCGACAGGCCGACGACGAACAGCGTGCGCCGCGAGCGCTGATCGCCCAGGCGCCCCATCGGAACGAGTGTGAGCCCGAACGTGAGCACGAATCCCGAGACGATCAGCTGCAGCTCGGTGGACCCGGCGCCGAGCACCTCGCCGATCGACGGCAGCGCGACGTTCACCTTGGTCATGTCGAGGATCGTGATCGCCGCGACCGCCGCACAGACCCAGAACGCCCGCCATCGGGCTCCCGAGCTCAGCGGGATCACGGCGGTGGTCGCGGGCACCGACGCCGCCTTGCCGGTGCGGGTCTGATCTGAGGTCGACATCCTGTTCAGGCTATCCCCGCGGCGGTGCGGGGCGGCGGTCGCGGGGCCCGCCCCGATGCGCGCCGGCGCCGGGGCGGCGAGAATGGTCGGATGAGACTTCTCGTCGCCGCCCTCGAATCCGAGCTCGTCGCCTTCGAGCCGGACCTGCCCGGATTCGCCCGACTCGTCACCGGTCCCGGCAAGCTGCAGGCGACCTACGCGCTCACGCGCGCCCTCGACGCGCAGACGTACGACGAGATCGTCGTCGTGGGCACGGCGGGAGCGATCGACGCCCGTCTGGAGGCATCCGTCTACGAGATCTCGGCGGCGATCCAGCATGACGTGACCGACATCGACGGGATCGTAGGCCAGCACGTGTCGCTGCCGAGCCGCGTCGAGCTCGACGGCGACGGGGTGACCATCGCGACGGGCGACCATTTCGTGGATGACGCCGAGGCGGTCGCCGTCATCCGTCCGCTCGGCGCGGGCCTGGTCGACATGGAGACCTACGCCTACATCTGGGTCGCGCAGCGCTTCGGCGTGCCGATCCGCGCGTTCAAGGCGGTGTCGGACCGCGCCCAGGACGGCGCCATCACCGACTGGCATGCCGCCGTCACCGCCTGCAGCCACCAGCTGCGCGACCACGTCCGCCACGAATACGGCGTCTGACCCCGCCCTGCACTGCGGGATCAGACGCCGGCGAATGGCGCTTCGTCTCGTGCCTCGCTCAGCACAAGTGCCGCCCCTCAGGCGCTCACGACACCCACTGCGTCTTCGGCCACGTGAGGGCGGCGAGCGTCGCCTGCCCCGACAGTGACGGGTGGAAGTAGTCGCGCGTCGACACATCGGACTTCGTGAACGCGTAGTTCGCGACCGCGCCGCCGTCGTAGCGGCACTTCGCGGTCGCCGCGCACGCCTCGGCCAGCGCCTGGTTGTACTCGTTCACCCGCTGCTGCACGACGACCCTGCGCTGCACGTCCGCGGCCTTGGTGCTGGTGGGGTTGGCGAGCATGGACTGGCAGGTCTGCAGCAGTCCCCATGCGAGGCGGGCCGAGATGCTCGACTTGTTGAGGTCGTACAGGCGCTGCAGGCTCGGGATGCTGGCGACGAAGATCTCGGGCGACGCGGGGCTCGCAGCCAGGGCCGCGAGCGCCGTCTGCACGTTCGTCTCGAAGGTCGCCGTCGGCGTCATCGCCGCGACCGTCTTGGTGCACGCGTCGATCGCGCCGATCTCGATCGTGACGTACTGCGCGCCCTGGGTCACCGCTTTCTGCGCCTGGCCGAGCAGGGCGCCCGAGCCCGATCCCGATACCGCGTCGTTGTAGGCGACGAGGCCGGTCGCTCCGGCCGCGCGCAGTCGCAGGTAGTGCGAGTTGACGGACGTCGTCGAGCCGGTCGACCAGCTGTTGGTCGGACACGAGGTGAGGCTCGAGCAGGTCATGGCCGCCTGCGAGATCGAATCGCCGAGCGCGGCCATGCTCACGATCTGGGCAGGCGGGGGTGCCGCGTTGGCGGCAGAGGCAGAGGCGAGCGACCCCGCGAGCAGAAGGACGGACGCCGTCAGGGCGGCGAGGGCGCGGCGCGCCCTGATGGATGAGTGCACAGTTCGACTCCGTACGTCGTCGTGACGGGTGAAGGCGCGGCAAGCAGCCGTGGCCGGACTGACCGGCGGTTCGGGCGGGATCGCTGATCCCCCAGGATGCGATCTGCCGCGAACGATACACCCGTGTATCGCCGTCGCGACAGTGGGAGTTCTCCCGGGTTGCCCGGCACAGAGGCGTGTGCGATCGGATGACGAGGGCCCCCGACGGTGTCAGCAGTACGGCGTCAGAGGGCGGCGACCGCCGCCTGGCTGATGACGCTGGGGCCCTGCGGCGTCGCCTCGACCGCGAGTTGCGCGGGCAGCTGCTCCTTCATCGCGGCGACGTGGCTGATGACGCCGACGGTGCGTCCTCCCTGCCGCAGCTCGTCGAGGGTGCGCATGGCGAGATCGAGCGTGTCGTCGTCGAGTGAGCCGAAGCCCTCGTCGACGAAGAGGGTGTCCAGGCGGACTCCGCCGGCGCGGGCTGTCACGACCTCGGCGAGCCCCAGCGCGAGCGACAGCGATGCCAGGAATGTCTCACCGCCCGACAGCGATTGCGCAGGCCGAGCCTGGCCGGTGAACCCGTCGAGGACCTCGAGTCCGAGACCGGATGCCGCACCCCGCGCCGCACGGGCGTCGGTGTGCTGCAGCCGGTAGCGGCCGGAAGACATGTCGGCCAGGCGCATGTTGGCGGCGGCGACGATCTCTTCGAGTTCGGCGGCCAGCACGAACGTCTCGAGGTCCATCTTCATCGTGTTGGGTGCGCGGCCGGCGAGCGTGTCGGCCAGCCGGGTGATCGCGGCGGCTTCATCGGCACGCACGCCGATGCCGGCGTAGGCGTCATCGATCTGCAGACCCAGGTCGCGCAGGGCGCCGACCAGCGAACGAGCGACGTGCTCGGATTCGAGCGCCGCCGTGCGGACCTGGTCGGCGGTGGAGAGCGCGGCCTGAGACGTCGCAGTGTCGACGAGCTGCTCCGGCGCCCCGGCGAGCTCCAGCTCCAGCTCCAGCATGCGCGCGCGAGTCGCGGTCAGCTGCGCGTCGTGCTCCGCGACGCGCGCCGCCAGACCGCTGACGACGGCGGCGTCGCGCAGCGCGGCCGACGCGGCGTCCGCATCGGCGAACGGTGACGCGGTGACGCGCACGTCGACGTCGGCCTGCGCAGCGTCGCGTGCGACCATCGCGCGCGCGTCGTCTTCGCGCGCGCGGACGGCCGCACGCGCCGCATCCCGGACGGCGGTGGCGTGCGCGACGCGGGCGGCGACGGTGTCGTGCGTGCCGCGCGCCTCGGCGAGCACGGCACCCGCCGCCTCGATCGTGGCGGTGAGCGCGGCGACCCGCGTGCGTGCGGCGCCCAGCGCTTCGAGGAGCCCCGTGCGCGATGCCTCGGCTTCGGCGTCCAGAGCGGCGAGCTGCGCACGCTGCGAGGCCACCGTGTCGCGCCGCACGGCGGCCTGCTCCGCGGCGGCGACCTCGGCCGCCGTCGCGGCAAGCCGGTTCTGCAGCGTCGCCACCGTCTCGCCCCCGGCCCGCGCAGTCGCGTCGGCATGCCTGTCGCGTGCGGCGCGGGCCGCGTCGGAGGCGGCGCGCTCGGCGGTGGCCGCGGCGTCGCGCGAGGCCTCGGCGACTGCCAGCAGCTCGTCGGTGACGGGCTCGTCGGCGGGTACGGCAGGACGCGGATGCTCGGTGGCACCGCACACGGCGCAGGCCGCGCCGTCGACGAGGTGGGTTGCGAGCTCGCCCGCGTACCCGTCGAGCCGGCGCTGCAGGAGGGCGGCGACGTGCGCGGCCCTGTCGGCGGCGGCGGCCACGGCGTCGCGATGCCCGAGCTCGGCCGCCTGGCGGGTCGCGACGAGACCAGCGGCCTCGTCGGCCGCGGCGAGCCGGTCGGTGAGCTCGGCGCGGCGCGCCCTGGCGGGCTCGAGCAGCGCAGCATGCTCCCGCGTCTCTGCGAGCTCGGTGTCGAGGCGGGCGAGCTCGGCGGGAACTGCGGCGCGCTGCGCGTCCAGCGCGAGGACGTCGGCCTCGAGGCGCACGACCTCGGCGGCCGCGCGCTCCCGCTCGGCCTCTTGACCGGCGAGCGCGGCCTCCTGTGCCAGCGCCGCCGTCCATACGGCGAGGTCGCCCGTCAGCTGCTCGACCAGCGCAGGGAGCTCGGCAGCCGGGTCGAGCCCGGCGTCGTCCGCCGCGCTGTGCCATGCCGCGTCGGCGATCGTCGCGGCCTGTGCCGTCGCCGCCGCGGCGGCGGCCGCACGGCGCGCGGCGTCGAGCGGTGCACGCAGCGCCTCCGCGGCGCGCGCATCGTCGAGGGACGCCCGGTCTGCGGCGATGCGGTCGGCGGCGGCTTCGAGAGCTGCCAGCCGCTCGCGCGCGCGGATCAGCTCGCCCTGGGACTTCGCGAGGGCGACCAGCGCCGCATGCGCGGTCTCGGCGGCGGCCCGCGCGGTCTCCGCGTCGGCCCGCTGGTGCGTGGCGGTGTCGAGACGATACTCGGCCCGCTGGACCGCCCGCTCGACGGCCTCGCGGCGGCCGGCGAGGTCGCGCGGCACCTCCGCACCGGCGGCCGTCGTGTCGTCGTCCGTCCCGGCGGCCTCTCCTGCCGCCCCGAGGTCGCTCGTCGAGACGAGCCGCTCCGCCTGGTCGAGGAGCGTGCGCGCCCGCTCGCCGAGGGCCTCGACCTCGTGCTGGGCCTGCTTGCTGCGCTCGCCCAGTTCGCGGGTGTACTCCTCGTAGCGGCGCGTGCCGAACAGCGCCCGCAGCAGCGACTGCCGCTCACCGCCCGAGGCGAGCAGGAAGCGCGAGAACCGGTTCTGCGCGAGCAGGATCACCTGCTGGAACTGCTGTGCGTTGAGCCCGAGCACCTCGTCGAGCAGGAGGCCGACGTCGCGCGGCCTGGCGGCGCGGCCGACCCATTGCCCTCCGACGAGCTCCTCGAGCTCGGCGCGCGTCGGCTCGGTCGTCAGTCCGCCCCCGCGCCGGGCGGGCCGCTGGTAGTCGGGAGCCCGGGTGACGCGCCAGCGGCGGTCGCCGACCGTGAACTCCAATCGCACCTCGGTCGGGTCCTCGGGCTCGCAGTGGTCGCTGCGCAGCCGCTTGTCGCCCGAGTCGTAGCGGGGGACGCTGCCGTACAGGGCGAAGCAGACGCCGTCGAGGATGCTCGACTTGCCGGCGCCCGTGCGCCCGGTGATGAGGAAGATGCCGTCGCGCTCGAAGGCCTCGAAGTCGACGGTCTGCGTCTCGCGGAAGGGTCCGAACCCGGTGAGCTCCAGCCGGTGCAGCCTCACGCCGTGGCCTCCGCCCGGACGCGCTGGTCGAGCAGGTCGCGCACCAGCACGGCCTCCCGGCCCGACGCGCCCTCGCCGTCGCGGACATGCGCGAGGAAGGCATCGACGAGCTCGGCGTCGTTGCGGGCGCTGCGCACCCGCTCGGCGTACGTGCGCACCTCATCGGCTCGTCCGGCGGGAGGCGTGTGCCGCACCTCGGCGCAGAACGGGAAGCGGGCGAGCAGCCGGCGCATCGGGTCGCGCTGCGGCAGCTCATCCGTGTACACCGCTCGCACCCAGTCGCCGGTGTGGGCGGCGAAGCGCTCGCCCGTCAGCAGTTCGTCGAGGGGCGCGGTGAGCGTCGTCAGCGCGCGCGGCACGGGGAGGGGCATCCACTCGACGTCGCCGAGCCCGTCGGCGTCGAGGTCCACGAGCCACGAGCCGCGCGGCTTGTGACCCTCGTCGAAGCTGTAGTGCAGCGGTGCACCCGCGTAGCGCACGTTCGGGGCGAGCTGCTGGCGCCCGTGGATGTGGCCGAGTGCCATGTAGTCCACGCCGTCGAACGCCGACAGCGGCACGATGTCGAGTCCGCCCTGCTGGATGTCGCGCTCGAGGTGCGGCGTGGGCTCGACCCCCGCGGCGAAGCAGTGCGCGACCGCGACCGTCCGGCCACCGCGGTCGGCGGCATCCGCCCGCACGATGTCCATCGCACGCGCGAGCACGTCGGCCTGCGAGCGGACGCCGGGCCAGTCGGCGCGCATCAGCACGGGCTCCAGGAAGGGGATCCCGTACACGTGCACGGGCCCGTGCTCATCGTGCACCGTCACCGGCGTGCCGATCGCGGCGGGGTCGGTGAGGACGTGCACGCCGTCGCGCAACAGGCCGGACTGGAAGCCCAGGCGCGCGGCCGAGTCGTGGTTGCCGCTCGTGACGACGACGGTCGCGCCGGTGTCGGCGATGCCGCGCAGGGTGTCGGTGAGCAGCGTGTAGGCGCCGGCGGCGGGCGTCGCGGAGTCGAACACGTCGCCGGCGACGATGACGACGTCGACGGCATGCTCGCGCACCTGTCCGACGAGCGCGTCGAGCACACCGCGCAGCGCATCGAGCGTGGCGTGGCCGTGGAACGACCGCCCGATGTGCCAGTCCGAGGTGTGCAGGATCCGCATGCAGCCACCGTACGTTCGGGCTCGGACATCCCCGCCGAGGAACGCCGGGCTCAACCCGAACCCCTCGCCGTGGCCGGGCCCGGTCTGATCCGGCACGGCGATGCGCCGCCGCGCACGAGGCCGCCGGACGTATCGTGGAACATGGCGCTCATCCCGGATCCCGCCCCGCTGTCGACCGTCGTCGCGCTCGTCGGCGCCGACAGCGATGAGCTGCTGACCGGCCTCGCGGATCTTCCGGCGCTCGTCGCCCTGTCGCTGCGCGACGCCGATCCGGCCGCTGCGGCGCATCTGGTGGCCTCGGTCTCGCTCCCGTATGTCGTGCACGACGCGGATCCGCTCGTGCACGTGGCGTCGGCCTGGGTGGAGCTGTACGAGGAGCGCGCGACGCTCGGGTCGCTGGAGGTCGAGATCGACGCGCTGCTGTCGCTGTTCGCGTCCGGCGAGGCGGTGATGCCCGACTACTACCTCGTCGCCGGCCCCGAGGCGATCGAGGGGACGTGGCGGCACTGGTGGCTGGGCGCGCTGGCGCACCACGCCCCGTCGCGCGTGCTGCCGGTCGAGGCGTCCGGATCCGCCGTGCGGGCACGGCTGCGGGCGCTCCCCACGTCACGTCCGTGGCCGGAGCCGTCGGCGTGGCTGCCTCGCGTGCAGTTCGACATCCCCGATCGCGTCGGTCTTCGCGATCAGCCGGGCGCCGCCTGAGCATGCCGGCGGTGGAGCGGTTCGCGCACGCCGGCGCGACGCTGGTCGTCGAGCGCGAGGGGCATGGACGCCCGGTCTACGTCCTGGTGCACGGGATCGGCATGGGCCGCAGCGTCTTCGCGGATCTGGTCCGGCACCTGCACGACGGAGAGGTGGTCGCGGTGGACCTGCCCGGGTACGGCGAGGCGCCGGAGCCCGCGCGCGTGCTGACGATGGAGCGCACGGCCGACCTCGTGGCCGCCTATCTGCGCGAGCACGTCGGCCGCCCCGCGGTGCTCGTCGGGCATTCGATGGGGTCGCAGGTGGTGCTCGAGGTCGCCGTACGGCACCCCGCCCTGGTGGAGCGGTTCGTGATGGTGGGTCCGACGGTCGACCCGTCGGCGCGCACGGCACCGCGCCAGCTGGGGCGGCTGCTGCGCGACATCGCCGTCGAGAGCCCGCGCGTGATCGGCCGCGGCGCGCGCGAGTACGTGCGAGCGGGGCCGCGGCTGCGCACCAAGTTCCGCGCGATGCTCGCGCATCGCCCCGAGGAGGTGCTCGCACGGGCGCATGCTCCTGCGCTCGTGATCCGCGGCGAGGACGACCTCGTCGCCCCGCGCGCGTGGTGCCGGCGCGTGGCGGAGGAACTGCCCGACGGCCGCCTCGCCGAGATCGCGGGACACGGTCACGAGACGATGATCCGGGATGCCGCACCCGCCGCGCGCCTGATCAGGGCGTTCGCCGCCGACGTCGGCTGAGCATCGCCCCGACTGCCTCCTGGCGGCGGATTCCTGCCATCCCGCCGCCACCCGGCAATGTCGGAACCCCCGCGTAGGTTTCCTCATGTCGAACCAACGGAGGAAACCATGTTCGCTGTATTCGCCGCCGAACAGCAGTACCACCACGACACCCGCACGAGAGAGAACGAGCGTCGCATCCTCGCCTCGATCCGCGAGCGCTCCGCGGTCGCCCCGCTGCGTCTGGACGCCGTGTCTGCGCCTCGCACGACCGATGCCACGGTGCGGACCGCTCGCGCCGCCTGGCCGCGCCCGATCGGGCTCCACGTCCACGAGGATTCCGCGACGGCCTGCGCAGCAGCCTGACCCGCCACCACCTGACGCCCGCCGCGCGGCACCCGTCAGGAGCGCGGGTTGAGGATGCCGCGGTGCGCGGGGTTCTCGTCGAACCAGTCCGCGACGTACCAGCACACCGGGATGATCTTGCGGTCGCCGGTGCTCTCCAGCTCGGCGACGGCGCGGCCGACCAGCTCACCGGCGTAGCCGTGCCCCCGGAACGTGGGGATCGTGTACGCCCGGGTCATGGCGACGGTCCGGCCGTCGTCGCGGTAGTCCAGGACGCTCACGAGGTCGTCGCCGCGGTGCAAGGTGTACCGCGAGGCATCCGGCTCGTTCGAGAAACGCAGCTCGCTCACCCGCACAGGCTACGCCCGGCCGGGGACGACGGGACGCAGCGGACGGGATGTCGCGGCGATCCCCCAGCTGGGCCGTTCGTCAGGCCGGAGGCCCGTCGAGCGGTTCCACCTCGAGCAGGCGGAACTCGTGCCGCCGCAGGATCGTGAGCACGACGCGCGGCGCACGGCCGAACGCCCGCCGGCCGGCGTCAGCGGAGTACGGCTCGACGGCGACGATGCGGTACCACCGGCGCCGGTGGAGCACCGCTCCCCCTCCCGCCACGATGTTGCGATACCAGTTGACGGCGGGTCCGTAGGTGAGCTCGGCGACGAGGCCGCCGTCGGCCTC
The DNA here is from genome assembly GCF_042722305.1 of Microbacterium sp. NPDC058389. Lineage (NCBI taxonomy): Bacteria > Bacillati > Actinomycetota > Actinomycetes > Micrococcales > Microbacteriaceae > Microbacterium > Microbacterium sp. NPDC058389. The sequence continues at coordinate 101,476 of NZ_JBHXJQ010000014.1, read as the reverse complement.
GCCCAGGATCACGGGCGTCTCGAAGGCCCTCCCGCTCTTGCGGCCGACGTGCCGCACGATCGAGAACGGCCCGCGCCCGGCCCGCGCGAGATCGAGCGTCCAGGGGTTGAGCCGACGCTGGATGAGGTCGAGCCACCATCGTTTCAGCGGGCCGGTCTGCGTTGCCACGGATGCCAGTAAACTCCGCTGAGGCCGCTCCTCCGAGCTCTTGAGCGCCGGACTGAGCAATCTGTCACATTCCGACACGTTCGGACCGCGGCATCCGAGCGATTTGACGTATTCCGACAAAGTCCGTCATAATCGGCCTCATGACTGACAACGCGCTTTCTCTGTCCGCCTGGGAGGCGAACAGGACTGCCGGCATGATGATGGCCGGCCGCGCTGTCATGTGTTGTCGAATGTGCCACTAGCACGGTGACCCCCGCCGGATTCCTTCTCCGCTTCTGAACACGGATCGCATGGAATCCCCCGAAGCACCGGTCTTGTGCGTCGATCACGCGCACCCGGATCCGCTTCGCACACCGCCCAACGTCGGGCACCCGCCCTCTCTGGGCTCCCGGCCGAACAGGGCCGCAGCACATCCGAACCCGGCACCGTCATACGGGTTCCTTCCGCAAGGACCATCATCATGTCGACCACCGCACTCCTCGACCGTCCCGCCACCACCCCCGTCCGCCACCTCCGCGCCGTGAACCACCCCGCCCGCGTCGAGACGCCCTCCGCCCCCGAGCCGGTCCAGCCCGCCTCCCGCGCCCTTCCCGCGGGAACGGCGCCGCGCGGCTTCGCCCTGTACGTCGGCATCGACGAGGCGAAGGCGGCCGCGAACGGCGTGAGCCTCGGCGTCCTCGTCGACGCACTGCGCCGCACCCTCGCCGAGCTCGCCCCCACCGCCGAGACCTACGCCACGGTCGCGCTGGCGCCGGTCGGCTCCGGCGGACGCGACGTGGATGTCGTGCGTCTGGCCCTGCACGAGCCCTCGGCCATCGCGCGCACCAAGCAGGAGGAGCCCGAGGACGAGGAGCACGCCGCCGGCGGCGTCGTCGTCGACATCTCGCGCAAGCGCGTGCTCATCGACGGCGAGTCGGCCGCGTTCACGTTCAAGGAGTTCGAGCTGCTGCAGTACCTCGTGCTGCGCGAGGGCCGCACGATCGAGCGCACCGAGCTCGTGACCTCGCTGTGGCAGGGTGCGACCGACGACGACGCTCCGGGCGAGCGCACGATCGACGTGCACGTCCGCCGTCTGCGTGCGAAGCTCGGCCGCTACGAGGACATCGTCCGCACCGTCCGCGGTGTCGGCTACCGCTTCGACCGCCACGCCGACGTCGTGATCCGCTACGGCCACGGCACGCCGTCGCCCGACCGCTTCTGACACCTCCGCCGACGTTCGTCGAGGGCGGGTGGATGCCGTCCCCCGTGCTTTGACGAAGCCCGATGTCGGAGGTCCCGGCGTAGGGTGGGCGGCATGACCACGTCGCTCTCGCGCATCCCTCGCACGAGGGATGCGGGGCGATTCCAGGCGCGCACCGACTTGCGCGACCCGCGTCCCACGCCCGAGCGCCCGCTCGAGACGGAGTACCGGCCGCGGCATCCTCTTGATCTGCGACGCACCGTCCTCGCCCAGCGTCACGGCGCCGGCGACCCGACCATGACGGTGTCGGGAACGGTGATCTGGCGTGCGAGCCGCACACCGTCCGGCGTCGCGACCCTCGCGATCCGCGAGACCCACCCCGGCGTCGTGCGCGGCGCGGCGTGGGGCCCTGGCAGAGAGTGGGCGCTGGCGCAGCTGCCGGCGCTGTGCGGCGCCGACGACGACCCGACGGGATTCGACGCGTCGCGGCATCCCCTCATCGCCGACGCCCACCGCCGCAACCCCGGACTCCGGCTCTCGCGCACCGACCTCGTGTTCGATGCGCTCGCGAGCGCGATCTTCGAGCAGAAGGTCACGGGCATGCAGGCCTTCGGCGCGTGGCGCCGCGTCGTCACGTGGTGCGGAGAGCGCGCACCCGGCCCGACGCCCCAGCCGATGTTCGCGCCGCCCACGATCGACGGATGGCAGCACGTGCCCTCGTGGGTGTGGCATCGCGCGGGGCTCGAGCCGCCGCAGTCGAAGACCGTCGTGCGCGCCGCCCGCCGCGGCGACGCGATCGTGCGCGCTGTGCTGGCCGCCGAGGACGGCGAAGCGGTCGACCGCGTGCTCGTCAGTCAGCCGGGTGTCGGCCCGTGGACCTCTGCCGAGACCCGCATCCGCGCCCTCGGCGACGCCGACGCCGTGAGCGTCGGCGACTTCCACCTCGCCCACCATGTCGGCTACGCCCTGGCCGGCGAGCGCACCGACGACGACGGGATGCTGCGGCTCCTGGCCGCATGGCCGGGCCACCGGCAGCGCGTCATCCGGCTGATCGGGGCGAGTGGCGTCGTCGAGCCGCGTCGGGCTCCGCGGCTGCACCCGGAGGACCATCGCGGCCGCTGAGGCATCCGGCCCCGGCGGGCCCGAAGATCGAGTCCATCGATCCCCGAGCCCGCCTGAGGTCAGTCGCCCTTGACGTTCACGAGCTGGTTCAGCGTGTGCCGAACCCGGACGAGGTCAGCGGCGTCGGCCATGACCCGGTCGATCGGCTTGTAGGCCTGCGGGATCTCGTCGATGAACGCGTCGGTGTCGCGGAACTCGATGCCCGTCATCGCCTCGCGCAGCTGCTCGTGCGAGAAGGTGCGCCGAGCCGCCGAGCGTGAGAACTCACGCCCTGCGCCATGCGGCGACGAGTTCAGCGACACCGGGTTGCCGAGGCCCTCCACCACGTACGACGCCGTGCCCATCGAACCGGGGATGAGACCGGGCCGTCCGAGATCAGCCTGGATCGCACCCTTGCGCGACACCCACACCTGCTTGCCGAAGTGCTTCTCGGACTCGGTGAAGTTGTGGTGGCAGTTGATCCGCTCGTGCTCGACGACCGGTTCATCCATCGTCTCCGAGAGCTGCCGGGCGACGCGATCCATCATCTCCTCGCGATTGAGCAGCGCGAAGTGCTGGGCCCACCGCAGCTCCCGGATGTACCGGCGGAACTCCTCCGTCCCCTCGACGAGGTACGCCAGGTCGGGGTCGGGAAGGTCGATCCACCACTGCTTCGCGAGCCGCTGCGCCACCGCGATGTGGTGCGTGGCGATCTTGTTGCCGACACCCCGCGACCCCGAGTGGAGGAACATCCACACGCGGTCGTGCTCGTCGACGGACACCTCGATGAAGTGGTTGCCCGAGCCGAGCGAGCCGAGCTGCAGCCGCCAGTGCCCCGCATACCGCGACGGGTCGAAGTCCGCCTTCGCGGCGAGGTCCTCGAGCTCTGCGACACGCGGCTCGGCGGTGGCGACGACCTTGCGGTTGTCGCGACCGGCCGACAGCGGGATCGCACGCTCGATCTGCTCGCGCAGCTGCGTGAGGTCGCGCGAGACGAGCTGCGCCTTCGTGAACTGGGTGCGCACGGCGATCATGCCGCATCCGATGTCGACGCCGACGGCGGCGGGCATGATGGCGCCGAGGGTGGGGATGACCGATCCCACGGTGGCGCCCTTGCCCAGATGCGCATCGGGCATGAGCGCCAGATGCGGATGGATGAACGGCATGCGGGCCGAGGTGCGTGCCTGCTCGACGGTCTTCTCGTCGATCAGGCTCGCCCATGAGAGCAGCCGGTCGGAGAGCCTCTCCATGATTCCTTTCCTTCGTCGCGGGCCGGCGGATGCCGGACCTGCGGTGAGCACGACGGGACATGGGCCCGCGGCTCCCCCGAAAGGAGGACGCCCCGGACCAGTTCGGTGCGGGGCGTGAAGAGCGGATGCTGCTACACGGCCGGCGCCGGAGGGGACGACTCGAAGCGGTCGCTGGGCTTCTGCCCCAGGACCGCGTCGTCACGGAGTCGACGCTGCGCGTTCATCCGTCGCCCTCTCGGCTCGTTCGTGCTGCTGCGCCGGCGGCACAGCTTGTCGACCGTATGGGAAGCACCGTGGGCACGTCAAGAGCAATTCGCAGGTCCTCCTCGCAGCCCCCTTGTCGATGTCGGAGGGGGCGAGCACACTGGGACGCGCCACGCGGCCGGTCGCGGCATCCATTGATCCCTCTCCCAGGAGTTCGACATGCCCAGCCTCAACCCCTATCTCTCGTTCCGCGACCAGGCGCGTGACGCGATGACCTTCTACCAGAGCGTGTTCGGCGGCGAGCTCGACATCTCGACGTTCGGCGAGTTCGACGGCATGGTGCAGGACCCGGCCGAGAACGACCTGGTCATGCACGCCCAGCTGACCAGCCCCGACGGCTTCGTGCTGATGGGGTCGGACACGCCCACGGGGATGAACTACGAGAAGCCCGCAGGCATCTCGGTGTCGGTCAGCGGCGATGACGAGGCCTCGCTGCAGGGGTTCTGGGACAAGCTCGCCGACGGCGGCACCGTGACGATGCCGTACGACACCCCGCCGTGGGGCGGCAAGTTCGGCATGCTGCGCGATCGCTTCGGCATCGACTGGATGGTCGCCCTCAACGCGCAGCAGGGCTGAGCAGCCCGGCTGCGTCAGAGGTAGTCGCTGTCGTCGATCGCCGACGGGGCCGGGCCGAGCTCGTCCAGCTCGCTCCACACCTCGTCGGGGATCGGCGCCGCCTCGAGCGCGTCGAGCTGAGCCAGGCGTGCGGCCGACGACACCCCGACCACGGTCGTGTCGACGAGCAGTGAGCGCAGCGAGAAGTGCAGGGCGACACCGGGCAGCGTGACGCCGTACGACGCGCACACCCGCTGCAGCCGCGACACCCACTCCTGCAGTTCCGGCGACGCGGGGCGATAGGCGTACATCGCGCCTTCGCGGGGGCCGGTGGCCAGGATGCCGGCACCGAACGGCGCGGCGTTGAACACCGTCATGCCACGCCCACGTGCATCGGCGAACACCGGCTCGGCGGAGCGGTCGACGACCGTGAAGCGATTGTGGATGAGCACGGCATCGAAGACGCCGGTCTCGACGTAGCGGGCCATGAGCGGTACCGGCCCGGCCGCCACGCCGATCGCGTCCACGCGGCCGGACTCGCGGAGTTCGATGAGCCCCTCGACGGCGCCGCCACGCCCCATCGCCTCGTCGAAGGTCACGGAGTACGGATCGTGCAGGTGCAGGAGCGGCAGCCGGTCGACGCCTAGGCGCGCGGTCGTCTCGTCGAACGACCGCAGCACGCGATCCCGGTCGAACACGCCGGTGTCGGGCTCGCAGTCGACCTTCGAGATCACGCGTGTCGCGGCATCTGCACCGACGCGCGAGATCGCGAGCCCCAGGACCGACTCGGACCGGCCGCCGGCATAGTTATTGGAGGTGTCGACGAAGGCGTGGGTGCTCGCGAACAGGCGCTCGGCGAACTCCACCGCCGCTGCTTCGTCGATGGATCCCGGCTCGGTGTCACGGCCGAGTCCCGACGTGCCGAGGGTGAGCGGGCTGACGTTGAGGGTCATGGCGTCCGATCCGTGGGGGGTCTGCACTCCAACCTACCGACCGGCGCTGATCCGGCCGCGACGGCTCTAGGCTGTGGGCATGGCGACGACGCGCAAGGGCTGGACCCGCGGGGACTCCGGCTGGGCGCTCGGCACGGCACTCATGTTCACGCTGGGGATCGTGTTCGGGCTGATCTGGGGCAACGTGCTGCTCGGGGTCGTCCTCGCGGGCGCCGTGTCGATCGGCTGGCTCATGGCGTACGAGTCGTGGCGCGGCCGCAACGTCGGGCTCGAGAACCGCGACGACGACGGCGCGCAGCTGTAGGCGGCATCCACGGGTCTACCCCTGCCGCGCGCCGCGACGTATCGTGAGCGCCAGGAGGTGATCCGCATGCATGCGAACGTCGGCGACCGCGTGATCATCCACGGCCGTGTCGTCGGAGCGACGGAGCGCGCCGGTGTGGTCGTCGAGGTGCGCGGCGACGGAGACAATCCGCTGCTCGTCGTGCGCTACGACGACGGCCACGAGGCGATCCTGTCGCCCGGGAGCGACTGCGAAGTCCGGCACGCGCCCTGAGTCAGGCCCGGGCACACCCGGGCACATCGGCACCCGGCGCGGCACCCGGCGTCAGCCGAGCAGCTCGGGGCGCACCGGCTCCTGACCGAGCACGTGCTCCGCGAGGAACGCGAACACGGTCTCGTACCAGATGACGGCGTGCTGCGGTTTGAGCACCCAGTGGTTCTCGTCCGGGAAGTACAGGAACCGGTGCGGCATCCGTCCGTCGGCGTCGGCGTGGTGCTCGGCGAGTTCCGACCAGAGCCGGAGCCCCTCCCCGACCGGTACGCGGTAGTCCTTGTCGCCGTGGATGACGAGCAGCGGCGTGCGGATGTCGCCCACGAAGCGGTGCGGCGAGTGCTCGACCATGGCGTCGCGGGTGAAGATGCGCTGCCAGTACTCCGAGCTGTCCGTCGTGCCGGCGAACTGGTCGAGCGCCCACAGGCTCGCGTGGGTGACGATCGCCCGGAAGCGGTCGGTGTGCCCGGCGACCCAGTTGGCCATGTATCCGCCGAACGACCCGCCCATGGCGGCCGTGCGCGTGGCGTCGACGTCGTCGCGGGCCTCGGCCGCGTCGGTGATCGCCAGCAGATCGGTGTAGGGCTTCGCGCCCCAGCTGTTCCAGCCGCGCGCGATGAAGTCCAGGCCGTAGCCGGTCGACAGGGCCGGGTCGGGCAGCAGCACCGCATAGCCGCGCGCGACGGCGAGCAGCGGCGCCCAGCGCCAGCTCCACGCGTTCCAGCTGTTGAGCGGGCCGCCGTGGATCCACAGCAGCAGCGGGGCGGGAGTCTGCGCCGACGCCCCCTCGGGCAGCAGCAGCCAGCCGCGCACGCGCGCGCCGTCCTCGGCGGTCGTCTCGACCTCCGTGATCGTGCCGGGAGCGGCCGGCGCCGCCGCCGGTGTGACGAGCGGCGTCACGGTGCCGTCCCGCGCGATGCGCACCGGATGCGACGGGACGACCCACGACGACCGCAGCGCGACGAGTTCCCCACTCGTGCGGTCCACCGCGACGTGCGTGTACGTGAAGTCGTCGTCGGTGAGCCGCTCCGGCGCACGGCCGTCGAGCGGCAGGCGGAACACCGGCCCGCGGCCGTTGTCGTCGGCCGTCGCGATGAGCGCCTGGTCGTCGGCGTCGAACGCCAGCGACGACGCCCAGCGGTCCCACTCGGCGGCGATCCGGCGCGGGTGCGAGCCGTCGATCCCGGCGACCCACACTTCGTAGTCGGTGGGCCCGGCGGGCGTGCTCTTGACCGTGCGCAGGTAGGCGATCCGGGTGCCGTCGTGACTCACCGCCGGCATCTCGAAGTCGACGTCGACCTCGTCGAACAGCGGCGTGCGGGCGCCCGTCGCGGTGTCGATCGAGACGATCGCGCGACGGCCGCCGCGCTGCTCACGCTGCTCCGCCGACACGATGAGCACCGACGCGTCGGGAGTCAGCGCCGCCTCCGCGTGGTCGAACGCGCGTCCGGGAGCGGGCGTCAGGTCGCGCGGCCGCGGCAGCGACGCCGGGTAGGGCTTGGCGTCAGGCTTCTGGGCCTCGCCTCCGTCGTCCTCGGCCGCCTCCTCGGCGATCGCGGCGGCGACGGTGTCTTCGAGCGCGTCGATGTCGAGGGCGAACAGGTGCGGCTGGCCGGGGCCGAGGTCGTGGTCCCAGAACCGCACCGGGTACGTGTCATGGAGGATCGCCGAGACCTTCTTCTCCTTGCGCTTCGCGCGCAGGGCGGCATCGGCTTCCAGCGTGTCCGCCGCGGGAAGGAGGGATGCCGCCAGCACGACACGATCGGCGGCCGCCGCCGTCGCCGCGATGCCGTCGACGCCACCCGCGAGCCGCGTGACGGCGCGGGCCTCTCCGCCGCCGGCCGGGAGCAGCCACAGCTGACCGGACTCGTCGTCGGCCTCGCCGTCGGCGTCGGGCCGCGCGGAGACGAAGAGGATGTCACCGCCGGCCGTGAACGCCGCCCCGGCCTCGCCCTTGGCCGAGCGGGTGAGCCGGCGCGGCGATCCGCTGCCGTCGGCAGGCACAGCCCACAGCGCCCGGTCGTACCCCGTCGCGTCCTTCTTGAGCACCGCGACCGTCAGCACGGCGGTCGTGCCGTCGGGTGACAGGACCAGCGCCTCCACCCGGGGAAGCGCGATGTAGTCGGTCAGCGAATCGAACGGGGTGGAGGGGGTCGCCATGCTTCCACGCTATCCCCCAGGACCGGAAGGAGGAGCAGGATGAGAGACAGCCGAGGCGAGAGGAGCCGATGTGAAGATCGCGGTGGCCGGAGGGACCGGCGTCGTCGGACGCCATGTCGTCGACGCGGCGAGGTCGGACGGACACGAGATCGTGGTGCTGAGCCGCGCCGCCGGCATCGACCTGCTCACGGGCGCGGGTCTCGAGGCGGCGCTGGACGGTGTCGAGGCGGTCGTCGACACCGCGAACGTCGAGACGCTGTCGGCGAAGAAGGCGACGGACTTCTTCGAGAGGGCGACGGGCACCCTCGTCGCCGGGGCGGTCCGTGCGGGCGTGCGTCACCTCGTGGTGCTGTCGATCGTCGGGATCGACCGGATGCCGTACGACTACTACGCGGGCAAGGTGGCGCAGGAGCGTGTGGCCGAGGCATCCCCCGTCCCCTGGACGATTCTGCGCGCGACGCAGTTCCACGAGTTCGCCGGGCAGATGTTCGCGCGCGGCAAGGTCGGTCCGCTCCACGTCGCGCCGCGGGCGCGGGTGCAGCCGGTCGCGGCGCGGGAGGTCGGTCGGCACCTCGCGACCCTGGCGGGCGGGGTGCCGCAGGGGCGGGCCGCGGACCTCGCCGGGCCGCGCGAGGAGCGCCTCGACGACATGATCAAGGCGTATGCGACACACATCGGCCACCGCGGGTGGATCCCGTCGGTGAGTCTCCCCGGCGCGCAGCTGAAGGCGATGCGCGACGGCCGGGCCCTGCCCGGCGCCGGGGCGACACTGGGCGTGCAGACGTTCGCGGAGTGGCTCGCGACCATCGATCGGCACTGAGCGATCGTGCGTGCGGCGGCCGGTGCCTCCGACGGCGGCGGCCCCGCTCTGCGCACCGCGCGGTCCGGACCCGCACTCTCCCCCGAGGGGACCGGAGCGTTCCATGACACGCCCGGCTTGCACACGCCCCGCGCCGTTCGCCACGATGGGGCGACAGCGCACGATGCGAGCACGACAGGAGCGCCATCATGAGGTTCGCGATCGCCGGCGGCACCGGGATGACGGGCACGCACGTCGAAGCGGTCGTGCGCGAGCGCGGTCATGAGGTCGTGCTGCTGTCGCGGAGCAGCGGCGTGGATCTGGTCAGCGGTGCGGGTCTGCACGGGCGCCTCGATGGCGTCGACACCGTCATCGACGTGTCGAACGTCACCACGCCGAGACCCGAAGTGTCGGTCTCGTTCTTCGCGGGCGCCACCACGAACCTGCTGGCCGCAGAACGCATGGCCGGAGTGACCCACCACCTCGCCCTGACGATCGTCGGCGCCGAAGCGGCCCCCGACGGTTACTACGCCGGCAAGCTCGCCCAGGAGCGCCTCGTCGAGCAGGGCGACGTTCCCTGGACGATCCAGCGGACGACGCAGTTCCACGAGTACGCGGGCATGATGTACCACCGCACGCACGCCGGCGCCCATGTCGCCCCGACCGGGCGCGTGCAGCCGGTGTCGCTGCGCGAGGTCGCGGAGCGCCTCGTCGACCTCGCCGAGGGCGATCCAGCAGGTCGTGCGACCGACCTCGGCGGGCCGCAGGAAGAGAGCCTCGCCGATCTCGTGCGCCGTTACGCGCACGCCATCGGCCACCACGGCGTGCTGCCGGTGATCGACATGCCGGGCACGCTCGGTCGCGCGTTCCGCTCGGGTGCGCTGCTTCCCGGCCCCGGTGCGCTGCGCGGCACGCAGACGTTCACCGAGTGGCTGGCCGCTCTGCCCGACGCGTGAGCGACGCTTCGACAGGCTCACGCTTCGACAGGCTCACGCTTCGACAGGCTCAGCGGCCGCGGTCGCTGAGCCTGTCGAAGCGTCCCCGGGCCCGTCGGGCGCCCGGGTGGCGGCATCCCGTCACATCTCTTCGTGCGTCAGCGGGTCGCCGTCCCACAGCCGTCCGCGCTCGAGCGCGCTCACGGCGTCGACCTGGTCGTCCGTGAGCGTGAAGCCGAACACGTCGGCGTTCTCGCGCTGACGGTCGGGGTCGGCGGACTTCGGGATGGGGGTGCTGCCGAGCTGGGTGTGCCACCGAAGCACCACCTGCGTGGGCGTGACGTCGTGGACGACGGCGAGCTCCTGCAGGATCTGCTCGGTCAGCAGCTCGGTGCGGCGCGCGAGGGGGCTCCAGCTCTCGGTGCGGATGCCGTGCGCGACGTGGAACGCACGCAGCGCCGCCTGGGGGAAGTACGGGTGCAGCTCGACCTGGTTGACGGCCGGGGCGACGCCGGTCTCTTCGATGAGCTCGGTGATCATCTGCTCGGTGAAGTTCGACACGCCGATGGAGCGCACGAGCCCGTCCTGCTGCGCCTCGATCATGCCCCGCCACGTGTCGACGTACTTGCCGACGCTGGGGTTCGGCCAGTGGATCAGCTGCAGGTCGATGCGGTCGAGGCCGAGCAGCCCGAGGGATCCGCGGATGCTGTCGATCGACTCCTGGCGGCCGTGGTGACGGCCGGGGATCTTCGAGGTGACCAGCAGCGCGTCGCGGTCGGCACCGCTGCGGCGCACCGCCTCACCGACCTCGCGCTCGTTCTCGTAGTTGACCGCGGTGTCGAGCAGGCGATAGCCGACGTCGATCGCGGAGACGATGGCCGCGATGCCCTCCTCACCGCGCAGGTTGTATGTGCCGAGGCCCAGTTCGGGGAACCAGGCGCCGTCGTTGAGGGTCACGGTGGGGATCGGGCTCATGCCTCCATCCTGGCCCCGTTCCGCGGGTGTCAGGGCAGGTCCTCGACGTCGAGCGTGCCCTCGGTCGCGGCCTGCTCGTCGGCGGCGGCGCTGTTCAGCTGGTCGTCGTTGCGGTCGGGGTCGAGCGGTCGGTCGTCGTCGAGCCCGGGCGTCTCGTCGGTGTCGTCGCCGACCACCTCGTCGTCCGGGTCGCGCATCGGGCCGTCGTACGGGAACTGGATCATGGCTCCTCCTGTCGCCCCGAACGTAGGATCCGGCCGGTCCCCTTGACAGGGGGCTTGCGTCGTCGCGCGGGAACGGGTAGCCCTACGGCTCCTCGGCGGCCGCGACCGCGCGGATGCGCTCGCGCGGGCCCGGGATGCCACGCTCGACGCGCCGCCACGAACCGTCGTCGCCACGCACGTCGTAGGCCGCGAACGCGCACGCGATTCCGCCGGCGGCCATCAGGTCGGCGGAGTCCATGAGCTGGAAATGCAGGTGCGGCGACGTCGAGTTGCCGGTGTGCCCGACCCGGCCGATCACCTCTCCCGCGCGCACGGGGGCGCCGGCGCGTACCGTCACGGTGCCCGGGCGCAGGTGCGCGAAGCCCGCGTACACGTCGCCCGCCCGCAGGATGACGTGGTTGCCGAGGATCTCCGGGATCCGGGCCGGACGGAACGTCAGCGCATTCCACGTCATGCGCGCGAACTCCCGCACCGGGTGGATCCACCGCCGCTCGCGCATGCCGTCGCTCGCTGCGACCACGACCGCGTCGAACGGGGCGTGGACCTCGGCGCCCCATGCGTAGCATCCGTCGGTGCGACAGCCGATCGTCGACGTGCGCAGGCGCGCACCGGGGTGCACCGGCGCACCGGCGCGGTCGTCGACTTTGACGAAGTCGTACGCGTACCGCTGGCCCAGCAGGTCGACGCCGTGGCTCGGGATGCGGGCGGCCGGGGTCGTGACCGCCATCCAGCCGTCGCCGCGCAGGGGGAACTCGACGACCACCGGATCGTCGAGCTCGCCCATGGGTCAACCCTGCCAGCGCTCTCGCAGCCAGTCGAGGGTCACGATCGCCTGGTCGCGCTGGAAAGGGCGCAGCGTCGGCATCCGCGGTGGCGCCGGTCGCAGCGACGACGACAGGAACATCCCGGCGAACCCTGCCAGCACGTTGCTCGCCGCGTCGGCGGGCATGCCGTCGTACACCGGGTGCTCCGCGACGATGCGCTCGACGTCGGCGTCGGCGTCGAAGTACCGGACGTTGATCAGCAGACTGAGCGCGTCGAACCATCCGGCGCCGCGCGCGCCCCACGGCCAGTCGACGAGCACGACCGTCCCGTCGGGGCGGATCAGCAGGTTGTCGGCCCGCGTGTCGTAGTGCACGAGGCGGTCGCCCCGAGCGTCCGAGGCGCCGCGGGCGGCGGCATCCACGAGTCCGTCGAACTGCGCACGCACCCACGCATCGAGGCCGCGCGGCATCGGCGGCAGGGCGTCCAGGTCGATGCTGCGCCACGCGTCGGCGTCACCGGCGAGCGCCTCGCTGACGTCGATCACCGGGACGTCGGCGGGAAGCTCGACCTGCGCGACCTGCTGCAGCGCATCGAGCACTGCGTCGAGCTCGCGCGGCTGCCAGGGAGTGGCGGGATGCCGCCCCTCGACGTCCTCGAGCACGAGGGCGATCCAGTCGCCGTCGTCGACGGCGCCCAGCAGTGTCGGGGCGGGGACGACGGCGGGCAGTTTGGCGGTGATGGCGGCCTCGCGCCGGTGGATGCTCGGGGTGTCGACGTTGACCGCGGGGGACGCGGCCTTGACGAACGCCCGGCGCCCCGCAGCCGTCACCACGCGGTCCGCCGACCCCGGCGAATACCCTCCGGGCTGCGACACCGCCTCGACGACCGGGCCGCCGAGGACGCCCTCGATCTCGGCGCGCACCGCGGCGGGGAGCTCGTGCCATTCGAGGCGGCTCATGCGGTCACCGGGATCGATCCGGGCCGCGCGCCCACGAGCGCCTCCGCTGCGCGCGCCGTGCGGCGGGCGAAGCGCGTGGTGTCGGTGCCGCGGGCGAGGGACTGCGCGTTCAGGCCGTCGATCATGCCGATGAGCTCCCACGCGACCTCGTCCGGCTCGGCGGTCGAGAAGGCTCCGGCGCGGCATCCCTCCGTGACGATGCCCTCGACGAGCGCCTGCCACCGCTGCATCTGGGCCTGCACGGCGGCGGCGAGCGCATCGCTGCGACGTGCCATCGCCCACCCCTCGACCCACACGACGGTGAGCTCCTCGCGGGCGCCGTCCATGAGCGTGTCGATGAGGATCCCCAGGCGCACCGCCGGGTCGTCCGCGCGCGCGACGACCCGCTCGACGTCGCGCACCTCCTCCTCCACGAGGTCGGTGTAGACGCGGGCGACGAGTTCGTCCATCGACGGCTGGTAGTGCGCGACGAGGCCCGAGGTGATCTCCGCGCGCTCCGCGACGGAGCGCAGCGTCAACGCGCTCAGCCCCTGTTCTCTCGCGACGGCGGTGGCCGCGGCGACGATCTCGGCGGCGCGTTCGGCGGGGGCCTTGCGGGTTCGGGGCCGGGGCACTGTGCTTGACATGGTCTCGCCAGCATAGATACTGTCTCTATTGATCGCTAGATCAATTACTTCCGGCGCCAGCCGCCGGCCGAAGCGAAGGGGCTGACGATGGCCTGGAGGATGCCGCACGAGGGCGACCCGCACGAGCGCACCTGGATGGCGTTCCCGAACGAAGGGCCGACGCTCGGCGAAGACCCCGCCGAGCAGGAGCGCTTCTACGCGGCGTGGAGCGCCGTCGCGAACGCCGTCGCGGAGTTCGAGCCCGTGACGATGCTCGTCGACCCCTCGAAGGCCGGCCGCGCGCGGCAGGCGCTCAGCGCCGGCATCGAACTGGTCGAGACGCCCGTCGACGAGTTCTGGTTCCGTGACCACGGCCCCACCTTCGTCGTCGACGACGAGCGGCCGGGCGTGCTCGGCGCGGTCGACTGGATCTTCAACGGCTGGGGCGCCCCCGAGTGGGCGTCCTGGACCAAGGCGGCCGCGCACGCCCGATTCACGGCGGGACTCGTCGGGGCCGAGGTCGTCAGCTCACTGCTCGTCAACGAGGGCGGCGGCATCCACGTCGACGGCGAGGGCACCGTGCTCGTCACCGAGACGGTGCAGCTCGACCCGCGCCGCAACCCGTTCGCCGACAAGGAGCGCGTCGAGGCCGAGCTCGCGCGCACGATCGGCGCGACCAAGGTCGTCTGGCTCCCCCGCGGCCTCACCCGCGACTACGACGAGTTCGGCACGAACGGCCACGTCGACATCGTCGCGACCATCCCGACGCCCGGCCGCGTCCTGCTGCACGCGCAGCAGAACCCCGAGCACCCCGACTTCGAGGTGTCGCACACGCTGCGCGCGTTCCTGGCGGAGCAGACGGATGCCGCCGGCCGCACCTTCGAGGTCATCGACCTGCCCGCGCCCGACACTCTCCGCGACCACGAGGGCTTCGTCGACTACAGCTACGTCAACCACCTCGTGGTGAACGGCGGCATCATCGCGTGCGGCTTCGGCGAGGAGCGCGCCGATGCGCGGGCCCGCGACATCCTCGAGGCCGCCTACCCCGGGCGCCGTGCGGTCACCGTCGACGCCCGTCAGATCTTCGCGGGCGGCGGCGGCATCCACTGCATCACCCAGCAGCAGCCGGCCCTTCGGCAGGCGCAGGGACCGGTGACCCGATGAGCCGCTATCCCGTCGTCGAGAAGACGATCGCGCAGCTGCGGGCCGCCCTCGAGGCCGGCGAGATCACGAGCGTCGAGCTGCTCGACACGTACGAGGCGCGCATCGCCGCCTACGACGCCCCCGGCACCGAGACCGCGCTCAACGCCGTGGTGGTGCGCAACCCCGACGCGCGCGCCGAGGCCGAGGCATCCGATCGGCGCCGCGCCGAGGGCCGCGCCCGCGGGCCGCTGGAGGGCATCCCGTACACCGCGAAGGACTCGTTCATGGCCCGCGGGCTCACCGTGGCCGCCGGCTCCCCGGCGTTCGCCGACCTGGTGGCGCAGCGTGACGCGTTCTCGATCGAGCGTCTGCGTGACGCGGGCGCCGTGCTCGTCGGACTCACGAACATGCCGCCGATGGCCAACGGGGGCATGCAGCGCGGCGTCTACGGCCGCGCGGAGAGCCCGTACAACGCGGACTGGCTGACGAGCGCGTTCGGCTCCGGGTCGTCCAACGGGTCGGGCACGGCCACCGCCGCGAGCTTCGCGGCCTTCGGGCTCGGCGAAGAGACCTGGTCGAGCGGCCGGGCGCCGGCATCCAACAACGCCCTCTGCGCCTACACCCCGAGCCGAGGTGTCATCTCGGTGCGCGGCAACTGGCCGCTCGTGCCGACGATGGATGTCGTCGTGCCGCACACCCGGACGATGGCCGACCTGCTCGAGATCCTCGACGTCATGGTCGCCGACGACCCGGAGTCCCGCGGCGACTTCTGGCGCGCGCAGCCGTGGATCGAGATCCCGGATGCCTCGGCCACGCGTCCCGCGTCCTACCCGGCTCTGGCACCGACCGGCACCGACGGTGCCCGGGCGACACTCGCGGGCCGCCGCTTCGGCGTGCCCCGCATGTACATCGGCGCCGACGCGGAGGCCGGCACCAACCCGGACGGCGGCATCGGCGGTCCGACCGGGCAGCGCATCGAGACCCGCGCATCGGTGCTCGAGCTGTGGCAGCGGGCGCGCCGCGACCTGGAGGCCGCGGGCGCCGAGGTCGTCGAGGTCGATTTCCCGGTGGTATCGAATTACGAGGGCGATCGGCCGGGCGCTCCCACGATCAAGAGCCGGGGCCTGGTCACCGAGGCGTTCCTGCAGCGCGAGATCGTCGACCTGTCGGCGTGGGCCTGGCAGGACTTCCTCGCCGCCAACGGCGACCCGGCGCTGGACTCGCTCGCAGACGTCGACGGCGCCACGATCTTCCCCCACCCGGCCGGCGCGCTGCCCGACCGCTACACCGGCTTCGACGACGACATCGCCGAATACCCCGCCCACGTGCGCGAGCACCCGTACGCCTCGTTCACCGACATCCCCGAGATCGAGGCGGGCGTGCGCGGACTCGAAGAGACCCGGCGCGTCGACCTCGAGGAATGGATGCTGCGCCTCGGCCTCGACGCCGTGCTCTTCCCCGCGGTGGCCGATGTCGGGCCGGCCGACATGGACGTGAACGCGGCATCCGCCGATCTCGGCTGGCGCAACGGCGTGTGGGTCGCCAACGGCAACCTCGCGATCCGCCACCTCGGCATCCCCACGGTCACGGTGCCGATGGGCGCGATGGCCGACATCGGCATGCCGGTGGGCCTCACGATCGCCGGCCGCGCCTACAGCGACGCCGAGCTCCTCACGTGGGCCGCCGCGTTCGAGGCCCTGCGGCCGCGGCGCAACGCTCCCCCTCGCACCCCCGAGCTGGACTGACCGGATGGAGCTCCGCACCGCGACCTCGACGCACGTCGACCCGGAGGCGCGCGGCCTCGAGCTGGGCACGGCGTTCGCCGCGCAGTACCGGCGCACCGCCGACCTCTACCGGGAGCACTTCGCCGAGCTCGGCATCCCGTCACCCGTCGTGCGGGCGATCGCCGAGGGCAGCCGCGAGGCGCTCATCGCCTGGGATTCGGGCCAGGCCGCCGAGTCCGACGCGATCGCCGACGCGGCCGGCGTCGACAAGTGGCGGCTGGCCGCCGTCGGGGCGCGGACGGAGATCCTCGCGGCAGCGCCGCCACGCGGCGAGGGCGAATGCTCCACCGCCGTGCACGTCGGCGCCGGCCGCGCGGCCGAGTCGATCCAGACGTGGGACTGGCACGACTTCCTCGTGCCCGAGGGACTTCTCCTCGCGTTCCCGTCGAGCGCGGGCCTCGACGTCAAGCTGTTCACCGAGTTCGGCACGGCCGCGAAGATCGGCGTCAACAGCGCCGGAGTCGGCCTGCACTTCAACATCCTGTCGCATGTGTCGGACTCCCCGGCTGGGGGCGTGCCCGTTCACGCGATCGCCCGGCGGATCCTCGACGAGGCCCGCTCGATAGAGGACGCCCGGCGCGTCGCCGCGAGCGCGGCGGTGAGCGCGTCGACGGTCCTGACCGTGTTCACGTCCGACGCCTCGGGCTCGCATGCCGTGTCACTGGAGCTCTCCCCTGCAGGCCTGGGCGTCGTCGAGCCCGGTCCCGACGGCTGGCTGTTCCACACCAACCACTTCCTCGATCCGGACCTGTTCGCGGGTGACACCATGCCGGCGGACTCCACGACCGCCGAGCGCTATGCGCACCTCGACCTCGTGCGGGGCGCGCTCGCGGGTCTCGATCCGGCGGCCCGGGCCCTCGCAGTGTGCGGCGGACTCGGCGCCGACGCCGCCGTGTGCATGACCCCCGATCCTGCCCTGCCGCGCCTCGACCAGTGGGCCACGCTCCTGACGATTGCCGTCGACACCGCGGGCTTCGCGCTCGACGTGTTCCCCGGTCGCCCCGATCAGGCCGCGACCGCGGGGTTCGCCCGGTTCTGAGCAGGGGCGACGTGCGTCAGCGCAGCCCGGAGCGGAGGTCTTCGCCGGCCTCGCCGACCGCGGTCGTGACGTCGATCGCGGCGTCCTGCCCTCCGTCGGGTTCCGCGGCGACCGCCGTGGCGTACGCGTCGCTCAGCTCGCGGTAGGGCTTGGAGACGAAGGCGAGCAGCACGACGAGCAGCAGCACGAGGCTGGCGCCCACGAAGGCGAGCGCGATGCCGCGGGCCTCGCCGGCGCCGAGCAGCCAGCCGAACGTGTTCTGCCCCTCCGGCGACTCCATGTACGGGATGAGCCAGAACTGCGCGAGCGGCCCGATGATGAACGCCGAGATCGGCGCCGCCGCCGACTCGACGCTCGCGGCGAAGCCGAACACGCGCCCCTGCTTGTCGAACGGCACGACCCGCTGAACGATGGTCTGCTCCGACGCCTCCGCGATGGGCATCAGGCACATGAAGAGGAGGATCCCGAGTGCGTAGATCCACCACTGCTCGCGGATCGCGAAGGTCATGCCGAGCAGGGCGATGCCGATGTTCACCAGCAGCATCGTGCGCACCGGGTTCCTGCCCAGGCCGAACTTCGCCACGAGCGCGCCGCCGATGATGAACCCGAAGCTCGTGACACCGAGGACGATGCCCCACATCTCGACCGAGAACAGCGTCAGACCGTAGGGGTCCATGAGCGCCATGAAGACGCCGCCGACGAGGTTGTTGAACGTCGAGAACAGCACGAGTGCGAGCAAGCCCGGCACCGCCAGCACCGCAGGGATCACGCCGCGGAACCCGAAGCCCTGCGGCGCACCGCCCTCGGCGTGCGCGACGCCGCGCTCGGGGATCGGCACGAACAGCAGGTGCACGAGCGCGATGCCGGTGGCGGCGATCGCGATCGCGACCGTCCAGCCCATGCCGAGGATGCCGATCGACAGCCCCGAGAACACGCTCGTCACCATGAACGCGATTCCCTGCACAGCCCCCACGAGGCCGTTCGCGCGGTCGCGCTGATCGGCGGGGACGAGGAGGGTCACGGTCGTCGACAGCGCGATGTTGCGGAGGTTCTCGACCACGCCGCCGATGAGGATGACTCCGGCGAAGACCCAGAACCACGGGCCGCCCCAGTCCAGCAGCGCGCTCTCGGGGAACGCGAGGAACATCGCCCCGGCCAGCAGGTACGCGACGGTCGTCACGACGCTCGACAGCATCATGACGGCCTTCTTCTTCATGCGGTCGACGACCACCCCGAACACGACGCCGAACACCGCGATCAGCAGCATGTACGACCCGCCGATGATGGCGGTGGCCAGCACGGAGCGGGTCTCGAGGTACACCCAGAAGGTCAGCGCGAACCACAGGTAGCTGCTGGTGACGTTCGCGAGGGCGGTGTTCACGAGCACCTGGTGGAAGGCGCGCACCGTGCGGGGTCCGGGGGTCGGCTGGCTCATGGCGGTTGCTCCGGCGTGTTCGGCGGTCGGGAGGATCGTGCGAGGGCCTACACTTCAATGTGGACACTGTTCACATTGAGATGTTCACACCGTACACACCAGAGCGGGAGCGCGCAATGACCTCACCTGCCGTGCGCACCTATCACCACGGCGATCTGCGCCGCGCCCTGATCGACGAAGGGCTCCAGCTGGCGCGCACCGGCGGCCCCGCCGCCGTCACGCTGCGCGAAGCGACCCGCGCGGTCGGCGTCTCGCCCAACGCGGCCTACCGCCACTTCGCCGATCGCGACGCCCTGGTGCACGCCGTCGCGCACGAGGCGCAGCGCGCCCTCGCCGATGCGATCCTCTCCCGCGTCGCCGCGACACCTGCCGGCCTCTCGCCGCAGGACGCCTCCGTCGAGCGTCTGCGTCGGGTCGGCTTCGCCTACATCGCGTTCGCCCGGGCTGAGCCGGGATGGTTCGAGACGGCCTTCTTCACGCAGGACGCACAGGCCAGCGACGGCATCGTCACCCTCGACGACGAGATCGTCGCCCCCTTCCGCCTGCTGATGGACACACTCGACGCGATGGTGGATGCCGGCGCCCTCGCCGCCGCCCGACGACCGTTCGCGGAGTGGGCGTGCTGGTCGGCGGTCCACGGCTTCGCCGACATCGCGGTGCACGGACCCGTGCGCTGGCAGCCGGCGGAGGTCGTCGACGCCCTCGCCGCGGCCGTCGTGGAATCGGCGATCACCGGCGTGATCGGCGCCCCCGCCCCGGCCCCCGCGACCTCCTAGACTGGCGCGCATGTCAGACGCCCCGGCCGCGCGCCCCTCGGTGCTGCGGCGCGGGCTGTGGTGGGCCGCGGACTACGTGTACGCCGCCCGGCGCCAGCTCGCCGTGCTGTCGCTCCCGTGGGCGATCGGCCGGCCCCGCCCCGCCCCCGACGCATGGCGCCACGGCGACCCGGAGCTCCCCGAGGCGTACCTCGTGCCTGGCGTGTACGAGCACTGGACGTTCCTGCGTCCCCTCGGCGACGCACTGGCCGAGGCCGGGCACCGGGTGCGCGTCGTGCACGGACTCGGGGTGAACCGGCGCAGCATCGCGGAGACCGCCGACCGCCTGGCCCGGCTGCTCGGCGAGACTCCTGCCCCGCCGGGCGGGCGCGTGCTCGTCGCGCACAGCAAGGGCGGGCTCATCGGAAAGCACGTGCTCGTGCCGTCCGGCGCGGCGACGTCCGACAGCCCGGTCCCGCCGCTGGGGCTCCTCGGGCTCGTCGCCGTGGCGACGCCGTTCCACGGGTCGAAGCTCGCGCGCCTGTTCGTCGATCCCAGCATCCGCGCGTTCCGCCCCGCCGACGTCACCATCGTGGCCCTCACGGGCGAGACGGGCGTGAACTCGCGCATCGTGTCGATCTTCGGCCCGTTCGATCCCCACATCCCCGAGGGCAGCGTGCTCGACGGGGCCGTCAACGTCCAGGTGCCCATGTCGGGCCACTTCCGCGTGCTCGCCTCCCCTGCGACCCACCGCGCGGTGCTGGACGGGATCACGCTGCTCGCTCGCCGCGACGCAGACTGACACCCGGCGCCGCGTCGGGTCACACCGCCGGGCGGTGCGGCCACCACTCCGGCAGCAGCGCGGCGTACGCCCGCAGGAACAGCTCGACCTGCGGATCGGGATGCCGCAGCCAGCCGTCGATGATGCCCACGGTGCCGTCGGCCAAGAACCGCGCGGCCGCGTCCGCGACATCGGCGGGCGGCATCCCGTCGACGGCCACGTCGAGCTCGACCCGGCCGCGCTCGATGAGCGCCTCGGTCGTCCCCCGGAAGTGGCGGCTCAGCATCGCGTGCAATGCGCCGCCTCCGCCCGAGAGCTCGCGACGATAGATGTCGGCGTGCCGCAGGATGTGCTCGAGCACGCCCCGGGTGACGGTGACGAGGGCCGTGACGGCATCCGATCGGTCGGTCATGAGCGCGCCGCGCAGGGTGTCGAGCTCGGAGGTGAGGGCCGACTCGACCAGCGACTCGGGCGAGTCCGCGTGCTCGTAGAAGGTCGAGCGGTGCACCCCCGCGGCGTCGGCGAGCTGTGTCACCGAGAGCTCTGTGATCGGCTGTGCCGCCGCGAGCTCGAGTGCGGCAGCGTACAGACGATCGCGGCTGCGCTGCTTGCGGGGGTCCATGGCGCCTCCAGGGAATCTTTTCGACAGGTGTAGGTTAACTCATATGTAACCGACAACTGTCGGAGACAGGACCGGCGCCACACGATGACGCCACCAACGGAGGTACATCATGGCTACGTACGATGTCGCGGACCGCTCCGCCATCGTCACGGGCGCCGGGTCCGGCATCGGCCGGGCGGTCGCCCTCACTCTCGCCGCGAACGGCGCCGCAGTGCTGGTCGCCGACGTGCGACAGGAGGCTGCCGACGCGGTCGTCGCCGAGATCACCGGCGCGGGCGGCACCGCCGTCGCGTTCGTCGGCGACGTGTCGGACCCCGCGGTCGGCCAGGCCGCGGTCGATGCGGCCGAGGCCCTCGCCCCCCTGCGGATCGCGGTGAACAACGCCGGCATCGGCGGCGCCGCCGCTCCCGTCGGCGAGTACCCGATCGACTCGTGGCAGAAGGTCATCGAGATCAACCTCAACGCGGTGTTCTACGGCACGCGCGCGCAGGCGCCCGCCATCGCGAAGAACGGCGGCGGCTCGATCGTCAACATCTCGTCGGTGCTCGGCTCGGTCGGAATCCCGATGTCGTCGGCGTACGTCGCCGCCAAGCACGGCGTCGTCGGGCTCACCAAGAACGCCGCCCTCGAGTACGGCACGCAGGGCGTCCGCGTGAACGCGGTCGGCCCGGGCTTCATCCACACCCCGCTCGTCGACGCGAACCTCGACGCCGACGCGCAGGCCGCCCTCGCCGGCAAGCACGCCCTCGGCCGGCTCGGCGACGCGCAGGAGGTCGCCGACCTGGTGGCCTTCCTCGCCTCGGACGCCGCGAGCTTCGTCAGCGGCAGCTACCACCTGGTCGACGGGGGCTACGCCGCGCAGTAGGCCTCGTCACGAACCAGCGGCCCGCGCGAACCCGAATCGCGCGGGCCGCTTCTCGTCCGTGCGGCAGCGGTGGACGATTCACGGGCCGGGATCGGCCGGCGTGAGCGTCAGGCCGCGCCACGCGGCGAGGACCTCGACGTGGCGCAGCAGGAACGCGCGCTCATCGAGTCGTTTGCGGCGGAGCCACCCGGTGACCTCGTCGTTGCTCTTCGAGGCGTTGCACGAACGGCACGCCGGCACGACGTTCTCGAACGTGTAGCGCCCGCCCCGCGAGATGGGCTGCACGCAGTCCTTCTGCAGGGCGACGCCGTCGGCGCCGCAGTACGCGCACGCGCCCCAAGCCTCCAGCAGTGCCTCCCACTCGTCGAGCGTGAGGTCGTTGTCGGCCGCCGCGACGCGGCGTGCGCGCCGGCGCGAAGCACGCGCGCGACGGGTCTGACTGACGGCCATGCCCACACCGTACCGATCGCGCCGGGCGGACCCGGCCGACGCGCCCGTACGACCGCCGACATCATGCGCTCTCGGCGAGCGCACACGTCCGTGACGCGGGCAACGCGTCCTCTCGCCGAGAGCACACGCTCTCGGCGAGCGCGGCTCAGGCCTCGTCGTCCGGGAGCCCGTCCAGGAGCTTCTCGATCGTGGTGAGGACGCCGTGATCGAGGTTCGACGGCGCCGCGTACCGCGCGCGCTCGGCGACGAGCGGATGGGCGTTGGCCATCGCGAACGAGAGGGCCGCGGCATCCATCATCTCGAGGTCGTTGAGGTAGTCCCCGAACACGGCGGTCTGGTCGCGGGTGATGCCGGTCGCCGCCTGCAGGCGCTCGAGGGCGACGCCCTTGTTGACGCCGAGGTTCATGACGTCGATCCAGTGCTCGCCCGACACGACGACCTGGTGGGTGGCGCGCAGGTCCTCGAGCGCCGGCGCGGTGGTGGCGGCGTCCTCGAAGTCGAAGATCGCGACCTTGAGGATCTGGTCGTCGACCTCGAGCAGGTCGGCGACGACCTGCAGGCGCGCGTAGTACTTGTCGGCCTCGGCGCGGAACGCGTCGTCGGCGCGCTCGATGTACGCCGACCGCTTGCCGCACACGACGACGCCGAGATCCCGGCCTTCGAGCGCGCGGACGCGGGCGATGAGGGATGCCGTGAACGCGGCATCCATCGCGTCCGAGCTGATCTCGGACCCGCCCTCGACGACGTAGGCGCCGTTCTCGGCGATGAACACCATGTGGTCGAGGTGGTCGGCGAACGCGTGCTGGAGGGTCGCGAGCTGGCGTCCGCTCGCCGGGGCGAAGCGGATGCCGCGCTCGTGCAGGCGATCCAGGAGCGGCCACAGCGCATCGGGGATGCGACCGTCTCCGTCGAGCAGGGTGCCGTCCATGTCGACGGCGATCAGGCGCAGGTCTGGGGCAGGAAAAGGCATCGCCTCGAGCCTACGCGGCTCACTCCGGCGTCCGTTCGGCCGTGAGCAACACGAAACCATCCTGGCCACCGGCCCGAGTACCTTAGGGTGCGTGACCGCTCCCGTCGATGCCACCGCCACGCCCGCCTGGTCCGAGCTCAGCTCGATCCGGGATTCGTTCGCCCCCGATCTGCGCGACTGGTTCGCGATCGATCCGCGCCGCGCCGAACGGCTGAGCTTCAAGCTCGCCGACCTGCACGTCGACCTGTCGAAGAACCTCGTGACCGACGAGATCCTCGCCGCCCTCGTGCGCCTGGCCGAGCAGACCGGCGTCGCCGAGCACTATGCGGCGATGCTCGCGGGCGAGCACATCAACACCACCGAGGACCGCGCCGTGCTGCACACGGCGCTGCGCCGCCCCGCCGGCGCGGAGCCCGCGCTCGTCGTCGACGGACAGGACATCGACGCCGACGTGCAGTCCGTGCTCTCGGCGATGACCGTGTTCGCCGACCGTGTGCGCGCGGGCGAGTGGACGGGCGTGACAGGCAAGAAGGTCACGCACATCGTCAACATCGGCATCGGCGGGTCCGACCTCGGGCCGGTCATGATCTCGGCCGCGCTGGAGCCGTATGCGACCGCCGGCATCCAGGCCCGGTTCGTGTCGAACATCGACCCGTTCGACATCGCGGACAAGACGAAGGACCTCGACCCCGAGACGACGCTCTTCATCGTCGCCTCGAAGACCTTCACCACGCTCGAGACGCTGACCAACGCCCGTCTCGCGCGCGACTGGCTGTGGGCCGGCCTGCAGGCCGTCGGCGCCATCGACGGTTCGGACGCGGCGAAGACGGATGCCGTCGCGCACCACTTCGTCGCCGTGTCGACCGCCCTCGACAAGGTCGCGGCGTTCGGCATCGACCCGGTCAACGCGTTCGGCTTCTGGGACTGGGTGGGCGGCCGGTACTCGGTCGACTCCGCCATCGGCCTCTCGCTCATGATCGAGCTCGGCCCCGACGTGTTCCGCGAGCTGCTCGCCGGGTTCCACGCCGTCGACGAGCACGTCCGCACGACGCCGCTCGAGCGCAACGTCCCGGTGCTCATGGGCCTGCTGAACGTCTGGTACTCCAACTTCCTCGGGGCGCAGTCGCACGCGGTGCTGCCCTACGCGCAGCAGCTCAGCCGCTTCGCCGCCTACCTGCAGCAGCTCACGATGGAGTCCAACGGAAAGTCGGTCCGCTGGGACGGCTCGCCGGTCACCACCGACACCGGCGAGGTGTTCTGGGGCGAGCCCGGCACCAACGGCCAGCACGCGTTCTACCAGCTGATCCACCAGGGCACGCGCCTGATCCCCGCCGACTTCATCGCGTTCGCGAACCCCGCGTACCCGCTCGAAGACGGCGGCCGCGACGTGCACGGCCTGTTCCTGTCGAACTTCCTCGCGCAGACGAAGGCGCTCGCGTTCGGCAAGACCGCCGAAGAGGTCGAGGCCGAGGGCACGACGGGTCCGCTCGTGGCCGCGCGCACGTTCGCCGGCAACAAGCCGACGACGTCGATCTTCGCGCCTGCGCTCACGCCCGCGGTGCTCGGACAGCTCGTCGCCCTGTACGAGCACATCACCTTCACGCAGGGCGTGATCTGGGGCGTCAACTCGTTCGACCAGTGGGGCGTCGAGCTCGGCAAGCAGCTGGCGCTGCAGATCGCGCCGGCGATCGAGGGCGACGAGGCCGCGATCGGCGCGCAGGACGCGTCGACGCGCGCCCTGCTGGCGTACTACGCCGCCCACCGCCGCTAGTCGACGACTGCGGAGGGGTGGATGCCGGCGGCCCGGCATCCACCCCTCCGTCGTTCGCGCCGCCGGGCGGCGTCCTCAGTCCGTCGCGGGCTTCGGCTCAACCGTGAGCAGCGGTGCACCGACCGCGATGTCGCCCTCAGGCCCGGGGACCACCTCACCGAAGTCGTCGGCGTTCAGCACGATCACGGGTGTGATGAGCGGGTAGCCGGCCTGCTCGATCACCGCGCGGTCGAAGGTCACGAGCGGCGTGCCGAGTTCGACGCGGTCGCCGTTGTGCACCTTGACGTCGAACCCCTCGCCCTTGAGGTTGACCGTGTCGATGCCCACGTGGATCAGCAGCTCCACTCCTCCGTCGAGGACGATGCCGAACGCGTGCCCGGTCGGCTGCGCCGCCGCGATGACGCCCGCGCCCGGCGAGAACACCGTGTCGCCGGCGGGCTCGATGGCGACCCCCGGCCCCATCACCCCTCCCGCGAACACCGGGTCGGGCACCGCCGACAACGGCACGACCCGGCCTGCGAGCGGCGCCCGCACCTCGACCGGCGCCTTCTCCGGCGCCAGGGTAGCGGTCGCGACGGCGACGACCGCGGGTGCGGCCTCCGATGCGTCCATCGCGCGAGGCTCCGCAGCCTCGACGACCGCCGGAGCGACATGCTCGGCCGCCGCCGCGGCCTCGGCCGCATCACGCGTCGCCTCGAACTCGGCCTGCTGCTCGGGCGTGCGGAAGTTCGACCCGATGACGAGGAACATCGAGGTGAAGAAGGCCAGTCCGATGGCGATCGCGTACAGCCCGATCGGGTTGAACGCGGGGATCGTCAGCAGCGACGTGAACACGAACGCCTGCGTCGTGACGCCGTCCTGGAGGCCCAGGATCAGGCTGCCGATGCCGATCGTCAGACCACCGACGAAGCAGCCCACGAGCATGCGCGGGTAGATGCGCTTGAACCGCAGATGGATGCCGTACAGCGACGGCTCCGAGATGCCGCCGAGCAGGCCCGCCGCGAGCGCACCCGTGGCGGTCTGGCGCATCTGCGTGTCGCGGTGGCGCAGCGACAGCACGAGCACACCGGCCGTCGCGCCGAAGCACGCGAAGTTCCACGCGCCCATCGGGCCCTGGATGAAGTCGTACCCGAGCGTCTGGATGTTCAGCAGCATGACCGCATTGATCGGCCAGTGCAGTCCCAGCGGCACCATGAAGGGGTATGCGAGCGGGATCACGATCGCGAAGATGAACGGCGAGAACTGGTTGATCGCCTTCAGCCCCTCGGCGAGCGCGGCGCCGGCGTAGACACCGATCGGGCCGATGATGAACGCCGTCAGCGGGATCATGATGAGCATCGCGAAGAACGGCACGAAGATGAGCTGCAGGTTGGCCGTGATGAGCTTGCGCAGCAGCTTGTAGAGCGGGCCGATGACCGCCGCCATCAGGAGCGGCGGGAAGACCTGCGAGCTGTAGTCGAAGATCGTCAACGGGAAGCCGAAGATCGGCACGATCGTCACCTCGACGCCGAGGAACTTCGTCGGCTCCACCCCTTCACCCAGCGCGAGGAAGCCCGGCAGCATGAGCACCGCCATGATGCCAAAGCCGACCCACGGGTCGGCGCCGACCTTCTTCGTCGCGTTGTACGCCACCATCAGGGGCAGGAAGACGAAGATGCACTGCCACATCAGGTTGACGAACGCCCACGACGGATCCAGGGTCACCCCGGGTGCGTTCCAGTCCGGGATCACCCCGAGGGTCGCCAGCAGCGCCATGAACGTGATGAAGAAGGACGCGCCGAGCAGGGCGCCGAGGATCGGCCGGAACGAGTCCGACAGGAACTCGAACAGCGAGTCGATCCACGCGACCTTGCCGCGCACCCCCTTCGCCCGCTCCCGCGCCTTGATCGAGTCGATGTCGTCGTCGGGCGCGGGAGCGCTGCTCCCGCCCGCCATCTCGGGCAGCGCCATGATGTCGTTGTAGACGTTCTGGACGCCCCCGCCGATGACGACCTGGAACCGCTCGCCGGCCTGCGGGACCGCGCCCATCACGCCCGGGATGGCCTCGACGGTCTTCGGATCGACGCCGGACGCGTCGCGGAGCTGGAATCGGAGCCGGGTCGCGCAGTGCGTCAGGCTCTCGATGTTGGAAGCGCCTCCGACCGCTTTCACGATGTCGGCGGCAGACGATGTGGCCATGGAACTCTCCTTCGAGATGTCGTGATCGCACCGACGACGCACACGACGCACGTGCCCCGTCGAGCGCAACCGTAGCGGCGCGCGGCCCCGCTCACCAGCACCACGCGGGGGGCCTTCTCCGACCCCGGATCAGGCTTTTCGCAGAAAACCCTTCCCACGGTTCTTCCAGGAAAACGCCAGAAGTCGTCCAGTGGCGATGAGGCAGACTCGTGGACTTATGCGTCCGACCCGAGGACGCGGCGCGCTGCACCCCGACGGCGCGGAACCCCCGAAGGAACGTACGTTCGTCATGCATTCAGATCAGATCGCCCCTGCCCGCCGCCCCCGTCGCCGCTTCGTCGGCGCTGCCGTCGCCGCCGGAACCGCTCTCGGAATCGTCGTCACGACCGGCCTCACCCTCGCCTCGCCGAGCCTCGCCGCCGCCGCCCCGATGGCTGCCACCGCCATCGCCACGGTCGCCGCCCCCGACGCCACCGTGCACACGCTGCGCGACATCCGCGTCGACGCCAAGAGCACGCTGCTCGCCGCCCGCGTCGCCCTCACCGAGGCCGACACCATCACCACCGACATCTCGACGGCCGGCCTCGACATCGGCATGGCCGACACCTCGGTCGACACCTCCGACCTCACGCAGGCGGCCGACCGCCTCGCGGAGCTCGACATCGTCCCCGCCCTGCTGCTGCCGGGTCTCGCCGCCGACACGTCGACCTCGACCGAGAAGGTGACCGCCCGCGTCGCCGACCTGCGCGAGCACCTCGACGCCGCCAAGGCGAAGAAGGCCGCAGAAGACGCTGCCGCTGCCGCGGCGGCCGCTGCCGCCGAGGCGCAGCGCCAGGCCGAGGCGGCCGCTGCCGCCCTCGCCGCCGCCAACACGCCCGACGGCGCCAAGGCCACCGCACGGCAGATGGCCGCAGCCAACTACGGCTGGGGTGACGGCCAGTTCTCGTGCCTCGAGTCGCTGTGGACCAAGGAGTCCGGCTGGAACTACCAGGCGTACAACAGCAACGGCGGCGCGACGGGCATCCCGCAGTCGCTGCCCGGCAACAAGATGGCCAGCGCCGGCGCCGACTGGCAGACGAACGCCGCCACGCAGATCGCGTGGGGCCTCGGCTACATCGCCGGCTCGTACGGCACGCCGTGCGCCGCGTGGGCGCACTCGCAGGCGGTCAACTGGTACTGATCCCGGCTCGCGAGTCGACGAACGCGGATGCCGCACCCCGGCCTGGGGTGCGGCATCCGCGTTCCGTCATTCCGAGGGGAACGGATCGGGGTCGATCTCCCACGCCGTGACGGACACCGTCGAGCCCTCGACGATGTCGAGATCGACGTCGAGCCCCCACGACCCGCGTTCCATGCCGGCGGTGGGCGCCGCGTAGACGGTCTTCGTGACGAGCGCACCGTGCGGTGACGCGGCGTCCCACCCGAGGTAGGTCAGGGCGTAGCCGCCGGCGGGCACCTCGATGCGCTGCGGGCCGGGGTCCTGCGCCATGAACGAGCCGCCCTGCTCGATCGTGACCGCCAGCAGGTGCTGGTTCTGGTCGCCGAAGGCGACGTCGGGGTAGCCCTCGATCACGCACGGCTCGTCCGAGAAGTTCATGAGCTGTATCGGCATGCCCCGATGCCCGGTGGCCGCATCCGATTGGCCGAGCAGCAGGGTCGCCTTGTCGGGCGTGCACCACTGTGCGTCGAGCTCGGTGGATGCCTCGGCCCGGGTCGGTACCGGTACGCCCGGCGCGTTCGGGTCGGGCAGGGCGCCGAACGTGACCGCCGCCTCGGCCTCCTGCCGCGCCGCACTCTCGGCCGCGATGGCGGCGGTGCGTGCGGTGTCGGAGGCGACGCCGCCGGCGACCACCGCGATCACCGCGACGGCCGCGGCCGGCAGCAGCCACACGGGGCGGCGAGTCTCGTCCGCGTACGCGGGGGTCTCTGCGGGCGAGCGGGCGACGAGGCCCGGCATCCATCCCGCCGCCAGGCCCCACAGCGCCCCTGACGCGGCGGCCACGCCGAACGCGCCGACGAGCAGACCGCGCGGGCCGAACATCGCCAGCGAGCCCCAGGCGGCGGCGAGGTCGAAGGCCAGCCCCACGACCGCGCCCGCCGTGACGGTCGCGAACCAGGCGGCGATCAAGGGCGCTCCGCTCCGGGCGGCGAGCGCCGTGACGAGCGCGTGGACCAGCCCCACCGCGAGCACGCCGGCGGCGATCGCCACGAACAACCAGCCGCCGCTCTGTCCCCACAGCAGCTGCGACGGGGCGAGCTGCGGCACGAGCTGCGCCAGTTGTGCAGCGCCGCCGGGGATCTGCGAGAACCCCCAGCGGATGACGACGATCAGGAGCCAGAGGGCCGCCGCAAGTGCGCTCGAGGCGAGCAGGCGACGGCTGAGAGGTGTGCGCATCACCTCTCATCCTGGCTCATCCGCCGGTGCTCACGCGCACCGGTTTCATCGCCTGGTCAGCCTTTCACGCCCGGGCCGTACAGCTCGGCGACCCTCTGCGAGCTGAACCAGCCGTCGTACGTGGGGGTCGTCGGCCATCCTTGCGGTGAGTCCTGCCAGTCCTCGCGCCGCCCGTACGGCAGCAGATCGATGAGGCCGAACTCGTACGACAGCTGCTCGGTGCCGCGACCGTTGGTGTGCCACGTGCGGTAGACGGTGTCGCCGTCGCGCAGGAACACGTTCACCGCGAACCCGCCGTCCGGCGGGGCGTCCATGTCGGCGCCGAACGGGCTGTCGGCCGTCGAGTACCACTCCATGCGGTTGCCGGTCCTGGCCTTGTACGCGAGCGCCTCGTCGATCGGGCCCTGCGTGACGATGACGAACCTCGCGTCATAGGGCTCGAGGAACTCCAGCCGGTCGAACTGCGACGTGAACCCGGTGCACCCGGGGCACTGCCATTGCTTGCCCTCGAACCACATGTGGCTGTACACGATGAGCTGCGTGCGCCCCTCGAACACGTCGGCCAGGCGGACGGGTCCGTCCTTGCCGGCGAGGGTGTAGTCGGGCAGCTCCACCATCGGCAGACGACGCCGCTGCGCGGCGATGGCGTCGAGCTCACGGGTCGCCGCCTTCTCGCGGACGCGCAGCTCGGCGAGCTCGCGGCGCCATGCCTCGGCGTCGACGACGGGCGGGAGGGCGTTCCGGGTCGTGCTCTGCATCAGGACCTCCGAGTCGGCGAATGCGTATGTTCACACCGTACACATCTGTGCCGCGACGTCAAGAGGGGTGCGCGGCGCTACGCGGGCGTGGCGAGTTCGGCCGGCAGCCGCCCGAAGGTGCGGGCGTGCGCCGAACGGGCGTGCTTCGTCATGTACCCGATCACGGGTCCGGGGGCGGTGACGGTCGTCGTCTCCTCGACGACCGTGCCGTCGGCCGTCGGGACCGCCGTTGTGACGGTCTGCAGCCGGCATCCGGGCGCCGCGACGACGTCGCCCCGCATCGAACCCGCGCTCAGCCGCGTCATGCGCGCCGGGAAGCGCATCGTGTACGGGATCCCCCACACCGTGGGCCGCTCCACGACACGCCAGTCCCACCACGGACCGTCGCCTGCGACGCCCTCCGCCACGACCTCCGCGGACTGCAGATACGGGTGCAGGCCGTGGTGGCGGTCGAGCTGCATCAGGAATGCGATCGCGCTCTCGGGCGGCGCGTCGACGGTCGCCGACAGGGTGAAACTGCGAGTGGGCACGCCGACATCCTGCCTCAGGATCCGTGCGGGATGAACAGTGGATGCCGGCGGCCGCTGCGGCCGCCGGCATCCACTCTCCGTCAGCGGGTCACGGCCCCGCGCCACGTGCGCACCGCCGCGCGCGTCGCGGGCGCGACCTCGGCCGCCGCGAACCACGCGTCGACGTCGATGCCGGTGTACGCGGAGCGGAACGCCGATTCCGGCGTGTGCCCGTAGCCCGACAGCACGCCGAGGCGCTGCGGAACGTGGGACGGGCGGCCGTGCAGCGCCTCCATGGCCCGGGCGTTCTCGAACGACCGGAGGTAGTCCGTGACCGCGGCCTCCGGTGTCACGTCGAGCGAGCGCAGCAGCACCGCCGACACGAGGCCGGTGCGGTCCCACCCCGCCGCGCAGTGGAACAGCACGGCCCCCTCCGGCGCGTCGGCGATCGCGTCGAGCACCGCGCGCATGCGGTCGGGGATCCCCGCAAGGTGCGGCAGGTAGTAGAGCGGCGTGCCCCAGCGACCGTCGGCCTCGTAGGGAGCCCAGAACTCCTGATCGTCGCCGTCGAGGTCGGCCGGCACGACGTCGATGCCGTGCGGCTCGGCACCGGCGCGTTCCTCGGGCCGCCGCAGGTCGACCACCGTCCGCACCCCGAGGTCGTGCAGCGCCCGCCACCCGTCCGGCGTCACGCGGTCGGGCATCTCGGACCGGTAGAAGACTCCGGTCGGCGTCACCGACCCGTCGCGCCGCTCGAGCCCCCCGAGATCGCGTGCGTTCGCCAGTCCTTCGACGTCGAGGTCGCGTGCCGCCATGCGTCCGAGTCTGTCACGCGGCGGTCGGGCCCCTCGCGTCGCGCTCGAACCGAGCCCGGGAAGACCCGCCGATAGCCTGGAGCCGTGCCTGACGAGGAGGTTCGGATCACGCGGGAGGTGCTGCGTCTGCCGGCCTTCGCGCTGTTCTGGAGCGCCGCCACGCTGCGCGCGTTCGGGGGCAGCGTCGCGGGAGTCGCGTTCCAGGTGCTCATCGTCTCGGTGATCGACGCGACACCCGTGCAGATCAGCGTACTGAGCGCGCTCGGCGTCGTGCCGTACCTCTTCTTCGGACTCGTGATCGGTGCGCTGATGGACCGCTGGCGCCGGCAGCGCACGCTCGTGCTCACGAGTGTCGGGCGCGCCGCCGTGCTGGCCGTCATCCCGGTGCTGCTGCTCACCGGGACCCTCGGGTTCTGGTCCCTCGCCGCCGTGGTGCTGGCGCTCGGCGTGCTGACGCTGTTCGCGGACTCCGCCGCACAGCCGCTCCTCCCCCGCATCGTGCCTCGCGACGCGCTCGTCATGGCCAACGCCCGCCTCGGCCAGAGCCAGACGGTCGCCGAGACGGCCGGTCCCGCGCTCGGCGGCGCGCTGCTGAACCTCGTCGGAGCACCGCTGCTGTTCGCGTTCGACGCCGTCATCAACGCAATCGCCGCACTGCTGCAGTGGCGCATCGCCGTCGCCGAGCCGCGGCCGGGGCCTCGAGCGCCGGGCCGGCACGTCGGCCACGAGATCGCCGACGGCATGCGGTACACGTACGGCCACCGCACCCTCCGGCCGCTCGCCCTGTCGGTGCACACCTGGTTCCTCGGCAACAGCATCGTGGCGACCGTGTTCGCGGTGTTCGTGCTGCGCGAGCTCGACCTGCCGCCGTGGGCGTTCGGCATCGCCCTCGCGTGCGGAGCCCTGGGCGGCTTCTCGGGCGCCGTCATCGCACCGGCCGTCGGCGCGCGACTCGGCGCGGGGAGGGCGATCCTGCTCGGCCGGGCGCTGGTGGTGGTGCCGTGGGTCGGGCTGGCGGTGGCTCCGCTGACCGCCGGCAGCGGCGTCGGCGTCGTGCTGACCGTCGTCGCGGCCGCTCAGTTCGTATACGGCCTGTCGATGGGGATCGAGGACGCGAACGACATCGCCTACCGCCAGTCGGTCGCCCCCGACGGCATCCAGGGGCGCATGAACTCGACCATCCGCACCGTGAACCGTGTCGTGTTCTTCTTCGGCGCGCTCCTCGCCGGCGTGCTCATGACGTTCCTCGGCTTTCAGCCGGCGCTCGCGATCGCAGCCGCGATCTTCGCCGTGGCTGCGGTGATCGTGCTGGTCTCGCCGCTGCGCCGCGCCCGCCACGACGACCCGCCCGACACCTCGGACTGAGGAGATGCCGGAGGCCCGGCATCCCGGGTCCGAACTCAGGCCGGGCCGAGGAGGTGCTCGCGCGCACGCTCGGCGCCCGTGACGGCGAGCGACCACTCCGGCCGGCGGAACTGCTCGGCCGACACCCGCACCCGGATCTCGTCGACCGGCTCGCCGGGACGCGGCTCGGCGCGCGAGAGTCCGTTGCGCTCGTAGCCGAGGCTCTGCGAGACGCCGAGGGAGGCCTCGTTCCACGACGCCGCGCTGGACTCCGCCCACTGCGCGCCGAGGTGGTCGAAGCCGAACAGCAGCAGGGCGGCGCGCATCTCCTTGCCGAGACCGCGGCCATGAAGGTCAGCGGTCAGCCACGACGCCGTGTCGATCGTGCGGCGGCCGGCGAAGTTGCGCGCGTGCATCTCCTGGATGCCGACGGGCACGCCCTCGTGCACGACGGTGAAGCTGACGCCCCAGTTCTCGAGCGTGGCGTTCGCGCGCAGGCTCCAGTGGAACTGCGCCATCGACCGCGTCAGCCGCGCGGGCTCCCAGTCCGTCCACGGCACCCCGAACGGCATGCGCTCCGGCTCGTGCACTCCCCGCAGCGCCGCCTCGACGAGCCCCGGCAGGTCCTCGTCGCGGATCGGGCGCAGCATGAGGCGCGGCGTCTCCAGCCGGAGGGCGAACAGCGGCCAGACGTCCTCGATCTCCATGCCGCCAACCTAGGGCCACGATGCGGCCGGGTTACGAAGGCCTCCCGGCGCGGTCCTGCCAGGAGGTCGTCCGTAACAGTCGGTGCGGGATGCCGCACCCCGTCACCGCCGCCGCACGGCGTCACGCGGTGTCGTGACCGTCCAGTTCGTCGGCGTACGCGGCGACCGACCGGCGGTACAGCGGCAGCGTCGGGGCGAGAGCCCGCAGCGCGACCGCGAGAGCCTCGTCGGGATGCCCCGCATCGCGCAGGCACAGCGCGAGGAACGCCTGCACCGCCGCCCCCGCGACGGTCCCGTCGCCGAGGTCGCGCAGGAGCGCCGCACCCTCGTCGGGCCGGCCGATGTTGCGCAGCGAGCTGGCGAGCTGCACGACGGCCTGCGGCATCCGTTCTCCGTCCAGGCCCGCGGCGAGCGCCGCTTCGTACGCGGGGACCGCCTCGTGCTCGCGCCCGACGAAGTCGAGCACCGAGGCCCATTCGAACAGCGCCACGGGATCAGCGGGCGGGCGTTCATCGACCAGCGCCCGCATGCGGTCGACGACGGCGGGGTCGGCGTCGTCGGCCGCGTCCCAGAACGCCGCGACGCGGTCCTCCCACGACGTCATCGGGTGGTCCCGCCGCCCGCGCTCGGCGTGAGCGCCATTCGCCCGCAGCTGGCCATCGATACCTCGTCTCTCGCGTCCGGCGGCAGTCGCTGTCGTCGTCCGGACGATGCTAGCGCCGTGGCGCCGGCGCCGAACGAACGGATGCCGCCACCCTGCGCGCCGCGACCGCCCGAGGTGACGGCATCCACTCTCCTCACGCGACGGCGGCGAGCTGAAGGCGCCGCTGGCGCGCGGCGTCGGCGAGGTCGCCGAGGAGGACCTGGGTGGTGTCCCAGTCGATGCACGCGTCGGTGACGGACTGGCCGTACACGAGGCTGTCGCGGGTGTCGGCGGTGAGCTTCTGGCTGCCGCCCACGAGGAAGCTCTCGATCATGACGCCGGCGATGTCGTCGGTGCCGGCGATCTGACCGGCGAGCTCGCGCACGACCTCGGCCTGGCGCACGTGGTCCTTGCCGCTGTTGGCGTGGCTGGCGTCGACCACGAGCCGGCGCGGCATGCCGGCGCGCTCGAGCAGTCCGGCCGCGAGGTCCAGGTCGGCGGGGGCGTAGTTCGGGCCGCCGCGGCCGCCGCGCAGCACGACGTGGGCGGCGCGATTGCCCGTCGTCGAGACGACGGCCGCCGCGCCGGAGTCGTCGGTGCCGAAGAAGACGTGCCGCTGGGACGCCACCGTGCAGCCGTCGATCGCGATCTGCACGTCGCCGTCGGTGGCGTTCTTGAAGCCGATGGGCATCGAGAGCCCGGAGGCCAGCTGCCGGTGGATCTGGCTCTCGGTGGTGCGCGCGCCGATCGCGCCCCACGCGACGGCGTCGGCGATGAACTGCGGGCTGATGGGCTCCAGGAACTCGCAGCCGATCGGCAGGCCGAGGTCGAGGACGTCCAGCAGCAGGCGACGGGCGACCCGCAGCCCCCGCACGACATCGTGGGTGCCGTCCAGGCCCGGGTCGTTGATGAGCCCCTTCCAGCCACCCGTCGATCGCGGCTTCTCGAAGTAGACGCGCATCACGACGAGCAGGTCGTCGCGGTGCTGCTCGGCGACGACGGCGAGCCGGCGCGCGTAGTCCACGGCCGCCACGGGGTCGTGCACCGAGCACGGGCCGACGACGACGAGGAGCCGATCGTCGTCGCCGCGCAGCACCGCCTCGACCTCGGCACGGGCGTCGGTGACGGCCGTCTCGTGCGCGGCGGTCATCGGGAGCTCGCGTCGCAGCTCGGCGGGCGAGGGCAACGGGGTGAAGGAGGCGACGCGCAGGTCGTGGGTGGCGTTCATGACGGATTCCTGTTCCCGGCGGAGCCCGGGACCAGGCCACCGCCGTGTTAACGACGAAGGCAGACCCTCGAAACGAGTGTCTGCCAGTGGCTCTGGAGGCGCGATAGCGCTTATCGGCGGTCGGCCCCTCCAGAGCCACTCCGATACGCATACCAGCGGATGTCCATGCCGCGACGGTACCCGGGCATCCGCCCGATATCAAATCGCGGGCCATAGTGTGGCGTCATGATCTGGCAGACGCTCGCCTCCCGCACCGTGTACGAGAACCGCTGGATCCGGGTGCGCGAGGACGACGTCATCGGCCCCGACGGCGCGGGCATCTACGGCGTCGTCGAGATGCGGCATCCCGCCGTCTTCGTCGTCGCGCTCGACCCCGAGGACCGCGTGTGCCTCGTCTCGCTGTATCGCTACGCCACCGGGCGCACGTCGCTGGAAGTGCCTGCCGGCGGCTCGGACGGCGAGGACGCGCTGATCGCCGCGCGGCGCGAGCTCGAGGAGGAGACCGGCTACGCCGCGGCCGAGTGGACCGAGATCGGCCGCATGGATGCGCTGAACGGCCTCGCCGACGCCCCCGAGCACGTGTTCCTCGCGCGCGACCTGCGGCGCGTGTCCGACGCCGCGGGCTCGCAGCACGAGGAGGGCATCGACGACGTCCGCTGGGTGCCGTTCGCCGAGGCGCTGGCGCTCATCGGCGCCGGCGAGATCACCGACGGCGAGACCATCGCCGCCCTCGCGTTCGCCGGCATCCACCTCGGGCGCTTCCGGTGAGCGACGCCGTCGGCGGAGAGTGGATGCCGCCGGCCGAGGTCGACTGGGTCGAGATCCCCGAGGGGGTCGTGCGGCGCGGGACCCCCATCGCGGACCTTGAGAGCGTGGCCGAACGCTACGCCGACACCGGGGCGCTGCCCCAGTGGTTCCGCAAGGAGGCGCCGCGCGCCGACGTGCGCGTGCCGGCGTTCCGCATCGCCCGCACCCCGGTGACGGTGGCGCAGTGGGCGGCGTTCGCGACAGCGACGGGACGCCCCGTCACAGCCGCACCGACCCGCGCCGACCATCCGGTCATCGGCGTGGCCTGGGCGGACGCGGCGGCCTACTGCGACTGGATCGGCACGAGGCTCGGGGTGGGGGTCCGGCTGCCGACGGAGGACGAGTGGGAGCGCGCGGCGCGCGGCGACGATGACCGCGAGTTCCCGTGGGGCCGCGAGTATCGCATCGGGCTCGCGAACCTGCACGACCTGGGCATCGGCACGACCACAACGGTCGGCTCCTTCCCCGACGGCGCGAGCCCGTTCGGCGTGCTCGACATGGCCGGCAACGCCGACGAGTGGACCTCGACGCGCTACGCGCCCTACCCCGGGGCGCCGGCCGACGTGCCCGCCGTGGAGGACTGGGCGTTCGACCCGCACATCACGCGTGGCGGCGCCTTCCGCCACGACCGCGACCTCGCCCGGTGCGCCCGCCGCCACGGTGCGTACGAGGCGGATCTGGCGGCGATCGGCGTGGGGTTCCGGCTGGCGGCGGGCGCCGCCTGAGGTGCCACCATGACGACGCAGTACATCGTTCCCTTAATTCAGGGATCCCTGTACTATTGCCGCATGTCGACAGCCACCGCCACCGCGACCGCGACGCACACCGCGGCGCTCGCCCGCCTGGGCCACGCCCTGTCGGATCCCACCCGGACGGGCGTGCTCCTGGCACTGCGCGAGGCGCCGGCGTATCCGTCCGATCTCGCGGACGCCCTGGGGGTATCCCGCCAGGTCATGTCGAATCAGCTCGCGTGCCTCCGCGGCTGCGGCCTCGTGGAGGCCGTGCCCGATGGTCGCCGGACCTGGTACCGGCTGGCCGACCCGCACCTGGCGCCTGCGCTGGACGAGCTGCTGCGCGTCGTCCTCTACGTCGAGCCCGGCTGCTGCGCCGGCGAGTCCTGCACCTGCGCATGACCACCGCCGGGCCCCGTCTCGCCGACGACCGGCGCCGCGTCCTGCAGCGGCGCGTCCGGTGGATCGTCGCCGCGACGATCACGTACAACCTGATCGAGGGCGTCATCGCGATCGCCGCCGGGGCGACCGCGTCGTCGGCGGCGCTCATCGGGTTCGGCCTCGACTCCGCGATCGAGGTCCTCTCCGCGGCCGCGGTCGCGTGGCAGTTCACGCGCCGCGAGCCCGAGCGGTGGGAGAAGGCGACGCTGCGCGTCATCGCGGTCGCGTTCTTCGCACTCGCCGCGTACGTCACCGTGAGTTCGGTCCTCGCGCTGACCGGACGCGTCGAGGTCGAGCACTCCCCGCTCGGCATCGCCATCACGGCGCTCAGCGTCGTGATCATGCCCTTCCTGTCGCTCGCCGAGCGCCGCGCCGGCCGCGAGCTCGGATCTGCGACTGCCGTCGCCGACTCGGCGCAGACGCTCATCTGCGCCTACCTTTCGGCCTCGGTGCTCCTCGGCCTCGCGCTCAACAGCCTGTTCGGGTGGTGGTGGGCGGACGCGTTCGCCGGCCTCGTCATCGCGGTGTTCGCGATCCGCGAGGGCATCGAGGCGTGGCGTGGCGACGCGTGTGCGACGTCGGTCGGGATGCTCCTCGACGACGCGCACGACGACGCTCACGAACAGGGTCATCACGACCACTGACGGGCGTCTGGAACGCCCTTGCACGATCAGCCGACGCATGACGGAGCTCGCAGCGGACGCCTATCGGACTCACAGCAGATGAATCACAAAAAGATAACGGGAAACCCTTGCTGTCGTTATCTGGCCGTTATAGAGTGCTTGCACGGTAGTTGTTTTGCTGTGGCAGCTACCGGCATGTGATTGCAGGACACTCTTGGTGCAAGGGACAAGGGCCGGTCGGTAGCCTCTCCGACCGGCCCTTACTCTTGCCCGCGCAACGGAGCCGCGAGGGATGCCGGGCGCCCGGCATCCTGAACGCTCACTCCTCCGCTGCGACGACCTCCACCTTGAACCCGGAGGCGTTCTCGAGCCAGCCGGCGTAGTGGTCGGGACCGCCGGCGTGCGGATACCGGTCGTGGTACAGCGGGCTCCAGCCGTGCGCGCGAGCATCGGCCATGACGGCATCCACCGTGGCACGATCACCCGCCCAGAACGCGAGGTGATTGACGCCCGGGCGGCGCCGGTCGTGGCCGTCGGGCGACAGGTTGGGCGACCCGGTGAGGGTCAGGTACGCGCCGCCGTCACCCCACGTCTCACCGCCCGGCCACGCGCTCAGACGCGTGAGGCCGACGCGGCCGAGCAGCCACGCCCAGTCGTCGCGAACGAGGTCGAGGTCGGCGATCCACAACTCCACGTGATGCAGGCCCATGCGTCAGACCCCGCCGCCGCCACCGCCGCCACCGCCGCCGCCCGCCGAGCCGCCGCCGGACGAGCCGCCCGACGAGGACGACGACCCGGCCGACGCCGACAGGCTGGAGATGCCCGAGGAGAACGCCGCGGCGTTGAACGCCGTCGAGCCCACGTACCAGCCGGGGTTCCCACGGTCGCCGTAGAGGACGGCGAGCTCCTCGGCCCACTGCTTCTCCTGGCCGAAGACGACCGCATACGGCAGCAGTGCCTCGTACAGCTTGAGCTTCACCGTCGGGTCGGTGAGATCGACGGGCACGCGCTCGGCGCCCTGCGGCGACTGCAGCATGCGGATGCGGTCGGCCTCCGCCCACTCGATGAACTCCTTGAGTCCCCGCAGATGATCGCGGGCCTCGGCCCCCGCGGCGGTGAGAGGATCCCTCGCCACCATGAAGGTCACGGTGAACGCCACTCCCAGCCCGCCGATGAACAGCAGGAGCGGCACCAGCGGGGTCACGAACGAGACCAGGGCGATGACCCCGAACACGATCACGAGCGCCGCCGACAGCCACGCGACGACGATCGGCCACGCCTTCGCCCCACCGGGCACGACACGGCGGAACCCCCGCGCCTTCAGGTCGTCGGCCGCCGCTTTGAGCAAGGCCTGCGCGGTCTTCGAGAACCTCGTGTCGGTGCCGCCGAACTCGAACTCCTCGCCCGGCACCCCCGACGGGAACAGGCCGGGCAGCAGCATCCGCCCGTCGGCGTCGGAGAGCGTCGGATCCTGCAGCACGGCCTTGAGCCTGACGCCGCCGAACAGCTTGTGCGAGCCCTCCTCGATGCGGATGCTGCCCACGATCGCCTGCTCGAGCACCTCGGCCGGCACGGCCTTGGTCGTCCGGCCGAGCAGCACGGCGCTCTGCATCGCGTCCAGCCCGGGCGGCGGCGTGTACTCCGCGATGATCACGGGACGCCCCGGCGCATCGCGCAGGAACCGGCGGCGCGCGACGAGCGCGGCCACGAACGAGCCGCCCAGGCCGACCAGCGCCACGATGCCCTGCAGCCACCCCCACGGTGAGGCCAGGTAGGACGCGTCGAACGGCGTGAACGTTCCGGCCGTGAACCCGATCGCGATCGTGACCGTCTGATACGGCCCCACGTCCGTGGCGGATGCCTCGACCCCGTCGCCCGAGTCCGAGATGGGGCAGGTGGCGGTCGAGCCCTGGCTGCCGACGTAGCAGGCCGTCGCCCCCGTGCGGGCGGCATCCACGTCGTCGGTCATCGTGACGTGCGCGGTGATGCGACCGAACGACTGCGGCCACGCGGTGCCGTTGACGTCCCAGTAGAACTCGCCCACTCCGGTGTCGGAGAAGTACCGCGTGACGTTGTGCAGCGTGTACGTGAAGACGTACGTCTGGCGGCCGTGCACGAACCCGTCCGCCCGCGAGGTCATGTAGTAGAAGCCGTCTTCGGTCTCCGTCTCGGATGCGCGGGGCGCACCGTTCTCATCCGTGATCGACACCAGCCGGGGGTCGAGCGGCGCCCCCTGGTACGAGTCCGGGACCGCCCGTCGCATGCCGTGGTTCTGGTCGATGTCGGGGAACAGGGCCACGAACGTCTCGACGACGGTGAGGGTGCTCGCACCGTCGGCGTCGCGACCGAGCTGATACTCGACGTCGAGACTCTCGAACGAGAAGTCGTCGACAGCCGCGCGCGCCGGCACGGTTCCCGCGCCCGCCAGCAGCACGCCGGCGAACAGGGCGATCAGCAGGCCGACGACACCGAGAAGGCGCGGGCGCGACGCGCGCGCAGCGTGAGAGGCCATGCCGCAAGCCTACGGTCCGCACCCTGCCCTACTCTTGTCGATATGACCGACCGCCGCCTCGCCATCGACGCCTGGGAGAGCCTGTTCCGCGCCCAGCATGAGGTGTTCGGCGATATCAACGAGGACTTCGACGACGACACCCTCAGCCAGGCCGAGTACGACGTGCTGCTGACGGTCACGCGCGCCGACGATCTGACGGCGCGACTGCGTGACGTCACTGCCAACATGCTCATCAGCCAGCCGAGCGTGTCGCGGCTCGTCGATCGCATGGTCGCGCGCGGGCTGCTCACCAAGTGCGCCGATCCCGAGGACGGACGCGGTTCGCTGGTTCACGCGACGGATGCCGGCGCCTCGATGTTCCGCCGCATCGCGAGCGCCCACGGCCGCTCCATCGCGGAACGCATGTCGCTGCTCAGCGACGACGAGCTCGCGCAGCTGCGCGACCTCACGTCCAAGCTGCGCAAGAAGCAGCCCAGCTGCTGAGCCCTTCGACAGGCTCAGGGACCGCGACAGGCCCAGGGACCTCCTCGGCCGGGCGCTCTACGGCGTCCGCCGCCGCAGCGTGAGCGACGCGAGGATCAGCGCGCCGACCGCGAACGCCACGACGACGAGGAGCGGCCCGAACACGTCCCACCCCTCGTCACCCGCGGTGACGGCGTTGATGGTGTCGATCGCGTAGCTCAGCGGCAGGATCTTCGAGATCTGGTACAGCGCATCGGGCATGTCCTCGCGCGGCATGAAGAGTCCGCCGAGGATGATCTGCGGGAACACGATCAGCGGCATGAACTGCACCGCCTGGAACTCCGTACGGGCGAACGCGCTCGCCAGCAGCCCGAGCGCCGTGCCGAGGATGGCGTCCACCACTGCCACCAGCCCGAGCTGCCACAGTTCCCCGTCCACCTGGAGATCGCACACCCACACGGCGAAGGTGACGGTGATCACGGCCTGCAGCGTGGCCATGAGCCCGAACGCGAGCCCGTAGCCGAGGATGAAGTCCGCCTTGGCGATCGGCGTGGTCATGAGCCGCTCGAGTGTGCCCGAGCGCCGCTCGCGCAGCGTCGTGATCGAGGTGATGAGGAACATCACGATGAACGGGAACAGCGCGAGGATGGGGCCGCCGAACTGATCGAAGACGCCCTCCTGATCGCTGAACAGCCAGGCGAACAGGCCCACGAGCAGGCTCGGCGCGATGAGCATCAGGGCGATCGAGCGCGGGTCGTGGCTCAGCTGCCGGAGCACCCGGCCGGCCGTGGCGAACGTGCGCACGCCGTTCATGACGCGTCCTCCCCCGAGGGCGGCATCGGGTCCGGATGCTGGGCGTGCTCGCGCGCCTCCCGCCGCGTCTGCGGATGCGGTTCGACAGGCTCACCGGCCGGAGTTTCCGGTCCCTGAGCCTGTCGATCCGGTCCCTGAGCCTGTCGATCCGGTCCCTGAGCCTGTCGGTCCGGTCCCTGAGCCTGTCGAAGGGCGTCGCGCGCGATGAGCTCCAGGAAGGCCGCATCCGGGTCGGTCGTGCCGGTGTCCGCGAGGAGTCCGTCGGGAGTCGTGTCGGCGATGATCCGGCCCGTGCGCATCAGCAGGAGCCGGTCGCACCGCAGCGCCTCGTCCATGACGTGGCTCGACACGATGAGCGTCGTGCCCTTGTCCGACAGGCCGCGGAACACGTCCCACAGCTCGGACCGCAGCAGCGGATCCAGGCCCACGGTGGGCTCGTCGAGCACGAGCAGCTCGGGCGTGC
Organism: Microbacterium sp. NPDC058389; assembly: GCF_042722305.1. NCBI lineage: Bacteria > Bacillati > Actinomycetota > Actinomycetes > Micrococcales > Microbacteriaceae > Microbacterium > Microbacterium sp. NPDC058389. The sequence continues at coordinate 58,987 of NZ_JBHXJQ010000014.1, read as the reverse complement.
CGAGCATGGCGACCGCGAGCGACACGCGGGACTCCTGACCGCCGCTGAGCGAGTCGATGGTCTGGTCGCGCTGGTCAGCGAGACCGACCTCCGCGATGACCCGGTCGATGTCGCTGCGGGGTGCGCCGAGCAGCCGGGCGAAGTAGCGCAGGTTCTGGCGGATGGTGAGATCGCCGTAGACCGACGCGGCCTGCGTGTCGTACGAGACGCGGTGTCGCAGCGCTCGCGATCCCGCCGGCTCGCCCAGCACCTCCACTGTGCCGCCGGCGACCTTCTGGACCCCGACGATGGAGCGCATGAGCGTCGTCTTGCCGCAGCCGGACGGGCCCAGCAGGCCCGTGATCTGCCCGCGCGGAATGGCGAGATCGAGACCGGCGAACACCTCGGTCTTGCCGCGCCGGACCTGCAGTCCGCGCACCTGGACGGCATCCATGCGCTCAGACTAGACCCGCGTCACCAGCGGTTGTGGACCTCTTCGGCCCAGCCCAGGATCCCGTCGAAGGCGACCGTCTCGCCGCCCGGGATCGCGAAGGTCCCGGCCCAGTGCCCGAAGCACTGATCGGTGCGCGACGAGATCACCCCGAGCTGCGTGCGGGCGGTCTTGTCGAAGAACGGGGTGAAGGATGCCGTCAGCCCTCCGCCCGCGACCTGCCAGGGCCTGCGCCACTCGGCGACGTCGTACTCCCACGTGAGCTCATCGTGGATCTTGTGCAGTCGGCCGTCGACGAAGAAGGCGTTCTCGGTGGACCCGGTGCCCTCGGTCCAGCGACCGCCGACCTGGATGCCGATCGTGCGACCGTGCGAGACGCCGGAGCCGGCACCCCAGTTCCAGGCGATGTCGTACGGCCACCGCCCGCGGCCGTGGTCGAGCACCGCCCACGACTGCCCCGCCGGGACCTCGTGCGTGACGCCGTCCACGGTGACGGTGCCCGAGGCCGGACGGGCGACGTCCTTCACGGTGTACTGGAACCGGGTGCTGCTCCACGGCACGACGACGGCGAGGCGCTCGTGACCGTCGGGGAGCTCGGCGAACACGTCGAACGAGGCCCCGGGGATCCGGGCGCGCAGCCGCGTGCCGCGAGGCGCGGGCGTGATGTCGATCTCGAGGTCCTTGGCCCGTGCGCGCGCCGGGCCGCTCTCCACGTTCGCGGGGAGTTCGGCCCCGCGCGACGGGATCACCGTCGCCCCCTTGCCCCAGCTGCGCTGGGTCGCGCGGTCGAAGACCCACACCTCGTGCACGGCGGCGTAGTCGATGGACGACACGGTCAGCGCCAGGATGTGGGTCGGCGTCGTGACGTTCCAGTACTCCCACCGCTTGTTGCGGCCGAGCCCGCGCCCGAGACCTGCGGTGTCGACGACCGGCTGCCGCGCCCACCCGATCGCGTCGGGGTTCACGCCTCCGTTCGGCAGGGTGAGCGACACGGGGGCGGTGAGCTCGCGCTCGGTCATGCGGGGTCCTTCCCGGGGCCGGGAGCCGCGGCATCGCGCAGCCGGTCGTTGATCGCGCGCATCGCGTCCTCGGGGACCTTCACGAACCGCCGATCGTACGTCACGAGCCCGTTGACCTCCTCTTCGACGTCGGCGAGCTGCGTGTAGACGGTGGCGGCGAGCCCACGCGCGATCGCCGGGGCGATCTCGCGGTCGTGCAGGCGCTCCAACGCTGCGACGAGGTGGTCGCGCGAGCGGAACTTCTTGTAGCCGAACGTCGTCGTGCTCCACGTGTGCTGCGGCACCGCGAGGCTGTAGCCGCCGTACTCGGTCAGCGCGAGCACGCGCCCGTCGCCGCGGGGCGCTTTCACGGGACGGAAGTAGACGTGCAGGCTGTGCAGGTCGCCGGCCCCCTGGTCGTGCCACCCGCTCGCGTGGTCGACGGGCCGTGTGGGGTCGAGCTCGCGAACGACGCCCGCGATGCGTGCGGCGTCGAACTGTCCCCACCCCTCGTTGAACGGCACCCACAGCGACAGCGAGGTGACGCTGCGCAGGTGCTCGATCATGTCGCGCAGCTCGTGCTCGAACGCAGTGCGCCCCGCCTCGTCGGCCCGCGCGAACCGCGCGTGCCGGCGGTCGTCGAGGGTCGGCGACGCGATGGCGGGTGCCGACACGACGAGGGGGTTGTACGCGGTGCCGCCGCTGACGGCGTCCTGCCACACGAGCATGCCGAGGCGGTCGCAGTGGTGGTACCAGCGCAGCGGCTCGACCTTGATGTGCTTGCGCAGCATCGTGAACCCGAGGCGCTTCGCCAGGCGGATGTCGTACTCCAGCGCTGCATCCGACGCCGCGGTGTACCCGCCGTCGGGCCAGTACCCCTGGTCGAGCAGGCCGACCGGCAGGTGCGGCTGCCCGTTCAGCAGCAGCCGCGTGAAGCCCTGGTCGTCCACGCCGACGCCGAACGACCGCATCCCGACGTACGACGTGACGACGTCCTCGCCGAGCGTCACCCGCACGTCGTACAGGAAGGGGTCGTCGGGGCTCCACACCCGCACCGGCCCGTCGAGCACGACCGCCGTCGCCACCCCGACGAGAAGATCAGTGGATGCCGCCACCCGCCCGCCCTCGAGCAGCTCGACCCGCGCGGTCTCGGTGCCGGCCGCATGGTCGCTGTGCACGGCGACCACGACGGCACCCGCGTCGAGGTCGGGCGTGAGCACGAGGCGGTCGACCGCGATGCGAGGAACGATCTCGAGCCACACCGTCTGCCAGATGCCCGACTGCGCCGTGTACCAGATGCCGCCGGGGCGACTCGTCTGCTTGCCGCGCGACAGCCAGGAGGCATCCGTCACATCCCGCACCGCGACGACGAGTTCGTGCTCCCCCGCGTCGGCGGCGAGCGCCGAGGTGATGTCGAACGCGAACGGCAGGTAGCCGCCGGTATGGGCACCGACCTCGACGCCGTCCACGGCGACGCGGCAGGACTGGTCGACGGCGCCGAAGTGCAGCAGGACGCGTTCGCCGTCGCGGAGCGCACGCGGCAGCGCGAACGCGCGCCGGTACCACAGCGTCTGGTCCGCCCGGAGGGTGCGACCGACGCCCGACAGCGCCGTCTCGGGCGAGAACGGCACGACGATGCGGCCGTCGTCGATGGCCGGCGGGGCAGCGGGGTCATCGACGGCGAGCGAGTCGAGGCCGTCGGCCTGCAGGGGCGTGATGGCGTAGTCCCAGCGGCCGTTGAGGTTCGCCCAGTCGCCTCGCACGAGCTGCGGACGGGGGTACTCGGGCAGCGGCGCTGCGGGGTCGAGGGTGTCGGCCCACGGCGTGAGGAGCGTCATGCCCTGGCCTCCGAGACGGCCGGGGCGGCGGCATCCACGCTCCGTCGGTCATGGCGGCGCAGCAGCAGGACGGGGACGACCACGAATACGGCCACGACGGCCGCGGCCGGGAAGATCCACGGCGTCGGCACCTGCTTGACCACGCCCAGGTCGACGTAGGTCTCGGCGGCTCCGACGATCACGGCCGCGCCGATGAACGGACCGGCGACCATCGGGATCAGCACGGCCGCGATCATGCGCAGACCCTGCACCATCCCGACGCGGTCGGTCGGCGTCGCGTCGCGGACGCTCGCCGAGATCGCCGCGATCGACAGCATGAAGCCAGCCATCATCACCGTGCCCGCGACGATCACCGCGAGCATGTCGCGCACGAAGAACATCGCGACGAGCCCCACCACGAGGATCGCGACGGAGGGGAGGATCGCCCGCACCTTGCCGACCCTGTCGATGACCCGGCCGCCCAGCACGCTGGCGATCGAGGCGAGGATCAGGACGCTGCCGAGCACGATCGCGTAGCCGTCGATGCGCAGGTAGCGCTGGATGTAGATGATCAGGTACGGGATGAACACCTGCGTGCTGGTGCCCACGACGGCGTACGCCAGGAGCAGCAGGTACAGGCGCGGGTTCGCGCGGACGCTGCTCGGGCGCAGGCCGTGCACGACCGAGGCGAGGTAGGCGCCCTGCGCCGATTCGATGCGCTCGGGGTCGCGCACGAGGAACCAGGCGATCACGCCGACGACCGCGGTGACGAGCCCGACGATGCCGAAGAACAGCGTCCACCGGCCGGCCTGGGTCAGTCCGTCGAGCGCGCCGAAGACGACCAGCATGCCGATGAGCGGCATGATCGCGAGCACGCCGTCGACGCGGCCGCGGTTGGAGGGCGCCGTCGACTCGGTCACCCACGCGTTGAACGCCGCGTCGTTGGCGCCCGAGCCGAAGAACGACATGACGCAGTCCAGGGCGACGATCGCGACGACCGCCGTGCCCACGGCGAGTGCGGCATCCGCTCCCGCCGCCGGCTGCACGAACCCGAAGGTCGCCGTCGTGAGCCCCCACAGCACGTACCCGACGGCGATGAACGGCCTGCGGGTGCGCGCGCGGTCCGACCATGCGCCGACCAGCATGGTCGCGAGGGTCGCCGCGACGGCCGATGCCGCCACCAGCGTCGCGATGACGGTGGGGTCGGCCGTGATGGTGTCGTACACGAAGACGTTGAGGTACATGTTCTCGACCGTCCAGGCGAGCTGGCCCACCAGGCCCAGCACCACGACGGTCACCCACGTGCGGGCGGAGAGACTCTGGGCGCGCGGCGGCGCGGGCGCACGGGATTCTGCGGGCATCGGCATCCTTGCTGACGTTCCGGGGGACACTGTCCGGTAGTTCGGGCGCTTCGATCCTAGGCCGCATATCCTGGCGCCATGCACACGCCAGATCGGGCCCGGCTGCAGGTGGTCACCGGACCCATGTTCGCCGGCAAGTCGGAGGAGCTGCTGCGCCGAGTGCGACGGGCGCGCATCGCCGGGCTGTCGGTCGAACTCGTCAACCATGCGCTGGACGACCGGCGGGGAACGGGACAGGTGAGCTCGCACTCGGGGCTCAGCGTCCCGTCGCGCACCGTCGCCGACGCCGCGGCGCTCGCGGACGCCACGCTCGGCCGCGACCTCGGCATCGTGGCGATCGACGAGGCGCAGTTCTTCGGCCCGCCGCTCGTCGCGGCAGTGGAGGCGCTCGTCGCCGACGGGGTCACCGTGATCGTCGCCGGGCTGTGCGTCACCTTCGACGGTCGTCCGTTCGAGCCTCTGCCGGCGCTCATGGCGACCGCCGAGGACGTGCTCAAGCTCACCGCCGTGTGCGCGGTCTGCGGGGCCGATGCCGCGTTCCACCAGCGTCTCGCCCCCGGCGAGGTCGTCGATGCCCGGGTGCCGGCGCCCGAGCAGATCGGCGGCGTGGAGTCGTATCAGGCGAGGTGCCGGCGCCACTTCACGGGCGGGGTGCTCAGCACTCGATGACGTTGACCGCGAGGCCGCCCTCGCTGGTCTCCTTGTACTTCGTCGACATGTCGATGCCGGTCTGCCGCATGGTCTCGACGACCGCATCGAGCGAGACGTAGTGCGAGCCGTCGCCGCGCAGCGCCAGGCGCGCGGCGGTGACCGCCGTCGACGCGGCGATCGCGTTGCGCTCGATGCACGGGATCTGCACCAGGCCGCCGACCGGGTCGCACGTGAGCCCCAGGTGGTGCTCCATCGCGATCTCGGCGGCGTTCTCGATCTGCCGGTTGGTGCCCCCCATGACGGCCGTCAGACCCCCGGCGGCCATTGCGCACGCCGAGCCCACCTCGGCCTGGCAGCCGCCCTCCGCCCCCGAGATCGACGCATTGGCCTTGAACAGCGACCCCAGCGCGGCGGCGGTGAGCAGATAGCGACGGATGCCGCGCCGCCGGTTCGCGTCGGCCACCTGCTCGTCGTCCCACGAGCCGGACTCCTCGGGCTCGGCGACGTGCCCGTCGTAGCCGAGCAGGGCGCTGCCGACCAGCTCGCCGTAGGGCGTCACGGCATTGCCCGCACCGAGGCCGGAATCGGCGAGGAACCGCCACCAGTACATCGCCACCGCGGGCACGATGCCGGCGGCGCCGTTGGTCGGGGCGGTGACGACGCGACCGCCGGCCGCGTTCTCCTCGTTGACCGCGAGCGCGAACGCCCCCAGCCACTCCCCTGGCAGCTCGCGCCGCCCGTCGGCCTCGGCGGCTTCGAGCTGGGCGCGGATCGACGACGCGCGCCGTTTGACCCCCAGCATCCCGGGCAGCACCCCGTCGGCGTGCAGGCCCGCTTCGACGCAGGCCGCCATGGCGTCCCAGATCGCGTCGAGCCCTGCCGCGACCTCCTCCTCGCCGCGCATCGCGGACTCGTTGAGCCGGGCCGCCTCGGCGATCGTGAGGCCCTGCTCGTCGCACAGGTGCAGCAGCTGCTCGGCGGACGCGAAGTCGAGCGGATACGCGTGCGCCCGCACCTGCGGCGCCTCGCCGTCACGGCGGATGAAGCCGCCGCCCACGGAGTAGTACGTCTCGCGGGCGATCAGTCCGGCGTCCGGCATCGGCTGCGCGTCGGCGACGACCGCGTGCCCGGTCTCGCGGATGCCGCCGGCCGTCGCGAGGGTTCGCAGCGGGCCGTCGTCGGGTGCCGCCCACGCTTCGAGCGTCATGGCGTTGGGGTGGGCCGGCAGGCGGGTGCGCGGGGCGAACACGACGTCCCCGCGGTCGAACAGCACGGGATGGCTGCCCGCCAGGTCGAGGTGCCGGCCGGCGGGCCATCCGGTCCACGCCGCGCGGACGGCATCCGGATCCACCGTCTCGGGCTCGTATCCCTGCAGCCCGGCGACGACTGCGTCGGGGGTGCCGTGGCCGATGCCGGTGGCGCCGAGCGAACCGTAGAGGGTGCAGGTGACACGGCCGACCTGCGCCAGCTCACCGGACTCCCTCAGGCGGACGGCGAAGTCGTGGGCGGCCCGCATGGGTCCGACCGTGTGGGAGCTCGAGGGTCCTACGCCGATGGAGAACAGCTCGAACGCCGAGACGTAGGCGCTCATCTCCACCAGGCTAGCCGCCCCGTGCACGCACTCTGCCCGATGTTATGGATTCGAGAGGGGCAGGATGCCTCGGCCTGCCGAGCCCGGCAGAGCACTGTGCCGCATCCCGCGTGCGTCAGGGGCTGGGGGCGAACGAGATCAGCCCGACCGTGTTGCCCTCGGAGTCCTTCACGAACCCCTGCCACTCGTCGTTTCCGGCCGGACCGAGCGTGTCGTCGTAGTGGGTGAAGATCACATGCGGCTCCGAGATCACCTCGGCTGCGGAGCCGAGCCGTGCGATCGCTGCGGCGACATCGTCCACCCGCAAGTACAGCAGGGCGGAGGGCGCGTTGCGGTCGAGGAGCAGCCGCACGCCGTCGAGGTCGAAGAACAGCAGCCCGGGCGGATCGAATCGCGCTGTCGCGGGTGCGCCGAGGAGGGTCTCGTAGAACGTCGCCGCGCGGTCGAGGTCGTCGGCGCGCTGGGCGACCTGCAGGAGTCTCATGGCCACATTCTGGTGCGCGCGTGCCTCTGGCGCACCTGCCCATCCGTGCGGTAGGCAGAGAGGGCAACGCTTACGAGTCAGGGGGCCGTCGATGCTGTTCGTTCTCTATCTGATCCTGCTGGTCGGGGGAATGGTGCTGCTGGGGATCTCGTTCGCCTCTCCGCTTCCCGCGCTCGTCTTCGTCGCGGGCCTGCTGTGCGTCGTGCTGGCGGTCGCGCTGCCCATCTCGGCCGGGGCCTTCGAGCAGCGCAAATAGGCGGGTCGCCCCTCGGCGCGGCAAACCGGCTAGGCTCGGGAACTTCATCTGTCCCGGCCGAGGAGGTCTGCCGTGTCTGTTGTGGAAGAGCCGATCTGGCTCACGCAGGACGCCCTGCGTCACCTGGAGGAGGAGCTCGACGCGATCGTGCGCGAGGGCGCCGACGACGACCAGGCGCAAGCGCGCGCGATCGAGCTGCGCGGCATCATCCGCCGTGCCCAGGTGGGAGCCCGCCCCGACGACGGCATCGTCGAGCCCGGCATGCGGGTGACCGTCGAGTTCGCGGCCGACGGCTCGCACGACACTTTCCTGCTCGGCTCCCGCGCCCTGCTCGGTGCGGACGGCGACGTCGCGGTGTACTCGCCCGAGTCGCCGCTCGGCCAGGCGATCGCCGGCCTGCTCCCGGGCGACCGCTTCGAGTACCGCGCGCCGAACGGCACCGCCGTCGCCGGCGCGATCGTCGCTGCCGTCCCGCACGCCTGACGCGTGTCGCACGGGCGGCGGACTGATCAGATCGCGGTCGCGAGTTCGCCGTACCCCGCCGCGACGAGGAACGAGAGCACGGCGAGCACGATCGACACCGGCACCATCGTGTAGCGCTCGGGCTTGCTGCGCGAGACCGCGTTCAGGACGATGCCGAGCACGAAGTAGCCGAAGATCACCCACATCGCGATCTCGGAGAACACCCCGCCGAACACGTCGACGGCGCCCACCCGATCCCAGGCGATGAGCACGATCAGCGCGTAGACGAGGATCGACACGGCACTGCCGATGCGCAGCCGCGCCGGCAGCACGCGATGCTGCCCTCCCCATGCGAACCGACCCCACGGCGCACCGCAGACGAGGGCGAGCTGGAAGAGGGCGAGCAGCGCGAGGACGACGGTCAGGGCGAGCGCGAAGGGCACGGCACTCACCGTAGCGGGGTCGGCGCGACTCCGAGCTGGTTCATGAGCTCGAAGCCGGTGTCGGCTCCCGCGTACTCCACGAACCGCCCCTTCGCGACCCGGTACATCGAGAACTCGGCGACGTTGACGTGCCGCCGCGTCGGCGCGATGCCGCGGAACTCCCCGAGGTGCGTGCCGCTCCCCCGCACATGCGCTGCGATGCGGTCGTCCTCGACGATCAGCTGGATGCGGCGCCAGCGCCAGTCCGGGAACCCGCGGAACAGGTCGTCGAGCTCGTCGATCCACGCGTCGACACCGCCCGGCAGGTGCGAGCGGCGCACCGCCGCATCGACGAACGACCGGATCGCGGCGAGGTCGTGACGGTTGCACGCGTCGAGGTAGTCGGCGTACCACGCATGCATCTCCCACGGCTCCACCCCCTCATTATCCGGGCCGGTCCGCAGGACGCCTGCGCAGACGGTGCAGCACGCGGTGAACCGATCATCGACTCTTCGTCGCTGTGACCCGCCACAGTGTCGCAGCTTCATGCGAGAATCTCGCCCGACAGACGGCGGGAGGCAGGGCATGCGGGGCGAGGCGACCGTGCTGCACGCCGACCTCGACGCGTTCTACGCGTCGGTCGAGCAGCGGGATGCCCCGGAGCTGCGCGGCCGGCCCGTCATCGTCGGCGGCGGCGGCGTGGTGCTCGCCGCGAGCTATGAGGCCAAGGCTCGCGGCGTGCGTACGGCGATGGGCGGCCGGCAGGCGCGTGAGCTGTGCCCGGATGCCGTCGTCGTGCCGCCGCGCATGGAGGCGTACTCGTCGGCCAGCAAGGCGGTCTTCGCGATCTTCCGGGACACCACGCCCCTGGTCGAAGGGCTCTCGATCGACGAGGCGTTCCTCGAGGTCGGGGGCCTCAGGCGACTCGTCGGCACCCCGGAGCAGATCGCGGTGCAGCTGCGTCAGCGGGTGCGCGCCGAGGTCGGGCTGGCGATCTCGGTCGGCGTCGCCCGCACCAAGTTCCTCGCCAAGGTCGCCAGCGCGGTGAGCAAGCCCGACGGCCTGCTGGTCGTCGAGCCCGAGCGCGAACAGGAGTTCCTGCTGCCCCTGCCGGTCGAGCGGCTGTGGGGCGTGGGCGCCGTGACCGCCGAGAAGCTCCACCGTCTCGGCATCCACACCGTCGGACAGCTCGCCGAGCTCGAAGCCGCCACCGCCGAGCGACTGCTGGGCAGGGCGGCGGGCGCCCACCTGCACGCCCTCGCGCGCCTGCGCGATCCCCGCCCGGTCGACACCACGCGCCGGCGCGGCTCGATCGGCTCGCAGCGCGCGCTGGGCAATCGTCCGCGCACGCCCGACGAGCTGGAGGTCATCCTCACCCAGATCGTCGACCGGCTCGCCCGTCGCCTGCGCGACGGGGACCGCGTGTGCCGGACGGTGGTGCTGCGCCTGCGGTTCGGCGACTACGCCAAGGCCACCCGTTCCCGTTCGTTCCGCTCGCCGACCGATCGCACCGCGTTGATCCTCGCCGTCGCACAGGGGCTGCTCGCCGCCGCGCAGCCCGAGATCGGCGAGCGCGGCATCACGCTGATCGGCGTCTCGCTGTCGCAGCTCGGTCGGGTCGACAGCGTGCCCCCGGAGCTGCCGATCGACTGGGACGACGGGGTCCGCCTCGACACCGTGCTCGATGCCGTGCGCGACCGCTTCGGCTCGGCGTCCGTCTCGCGTGCCGCACAGCTCGGGCGGGACCCCGGCTGGTCGACGCCGCTGCTGCCCGAGCACGAGTGACGCCGGCGCGGCGATGTCGTGGGCCCCGCCTACCCTGCTCTCATGGCGGAGCGCGTCGAACTCTGGTGGGCCCGGCGCCAGTTCTCCAAGGGCGCCGAGGTGCCGTATCCGGTGGGGAGCTACCGCGAGGCCTGGTCGCCGTTCCCCGCCCTCATCCGCCAGTACCACCCCGAGCTCAACGCCGGCATCGCCCTCACCCAGATCCCGCCGGCGGCGGACGTGCTGCTGCTGTGGCAGTGCGAGGCCGGCCACAAGTTCGCCGCCACGCCCGACGAGCAGCGCCACCGGCCGGGCCGCGAGCGTCGGCGCTCCGCGTGGTGCCCGGAGTGCACCGAGAGCGCCCGGCCCGTGCGCGCACTGCCGATGCGCGATGTCGTGACCCTGCCTGGCTCCCCCGTCCCGGCTGGGCCCACGCGCCCCGAGGCTCCGCTCGACGCGGCAGCGGCGAGTGGAGCGGGCGTGGGAACGATCGCGAACCCGGTCGGGCGAGTGGTGCTGCGGCCTCGCCGCCCTCCGCGCACGGTGCAGCTCTGCCCGAAGACACCGGACGTGCCGGTCGGCGAGGCGTTCCTATCCGCGTGCGCGCCGAAGCCGGCATCCGCCGTCGAGGCGCAGCTGCGTGCGGACCTGTTCGCGCGGATGCCGCTGACGCCGGGACTCAACGCGGTCCGCGTCGCGCGCCCGTTCTTCGATCACCTCGAGGTCTGGCCCGACATCCTGCTCCCCGAGCTGCGGGTGGCGGTCGAGTACGACAGCACCGGCCGGCACGGACTGGAGCACGTCGGCAAGCGGGAGGACGCCGACCGCCGCAAGGATCGCGCGCTGCGTGCCGCGAAGTGGGAGGTCGTCCGGATCCGCACCGGCAGGCTCGCACCGCTCGGACCCCATGACCTGCAGATCTCCGGGTGGAACCGGAAGGCGCTGGAGCGGCTGATCGACACGCTGAGAGAAATCCGGGGTCCGCTGCTCGTCGATCCCTACCTCGCCTGACCGGCCACGCGCGATCGGGGTGGCGACGGCCCCCTTCTGCTCCGTTTCCCCGATCATCGCGAACGCCTCCGGGGATAGTGTCGTATTCGAGCGTCGCCGTTCGTGGATGAGGTGTGGGACCTTCTGGCCACCACACCCCGGGAGTCCACGCCACGGCTCTCGTCCGATGAGAGGAGACGACAATGCCGAAGTATCTGATCGCATTCAACGACGAGTGGGTGCCCGCGCACACCGCCGACGAGCTGCATCGCAAGAGCGAGGCCTCGAAAGCCGTGCTGGAGGAGATGACGGCCGCCGGCGTCTTCCTCTTCGCGGAGGGAGGCATCGACGCCTCGACCGCCGTCTGCAGCGTCGTCAGCAAGGACGGCGAGCCCGTGTTCACCGATGGGCCGTTCGTCGAGACGAAGGAGCACCTCGGCGGATTCACCGCCATCGAAGTACCGGACGACGAAGCCGCCCGGTACTGGGCCGGGCGACTGGCCGTGTCGCTGGACTGGCCTCAGGAGGTCCACCGCTTTCCGTCCGACATGGCGGAGATCGTCGACCGGCACGCGTCCGCGAGTGCGTGAGGTGACCCGGACTCCGCGGGAGTCGTGACGTCGTCGCCCGCCGAGGAGGCCATCGCCCGCGCCCACCGCGAGGAGTGGGCGCGGCTGGTGGCGGGCCTCGCCCGTCGCTTCGGTGACCTCGGCCTCGCCGAGGACGCCGCCGCCGAGGCGTTCGTCGCCGCGGTCGAGCGCTGGCCGCGCGACGGCGTACCGCCCAACCCCGGCGCCTGGCTCACCACGACCGCGACGCGCAAGGCGATCGACCGGCTGCGCCGGGAGTCCCTCCGCGACGTCAAGCACCAAGCGGCCCAGATGCTGTCCGACGACACCCCACCCGAGCCCAGCGGACCGGTCGAGGACGACCGCCTCCGGCTGGTCTTCACCTGCTGCCACCCGGCCCTCGCGATGGAGGCCAGAGTGGCGCTGACTCTGCGTCTGCTCGGCGGGCTCACCGTCGCCGAGATCGCGCGCGCCTTCCTGGTGCCCGAGACCACGATGGCGCAGCGGATCACGCGCGCGAAGGCCAAGATCAAGGCCGCGCACGTGCCCTACCGGGTGCCGGCGGCCGACGACCTCCGGGAACGGCTGGCGGGGGTGCTCGCCGTGATCTACCTGGTCTTCAACGAGGGTTACCTGTCCAGCGCGGGCGCCGGCCTGCTGCGCGCCGACCTCACCGAGGAGGCGATCCGGCTGGGCCGCCTGCTGCACACGCTGCTGCCGGATGAGGGCGAGGCGACCGGCCTGCTCGCCCTGATGCTCCTCATCGACGCCCGGCGCGCCGCGCGGGTGTCCCGCGCCGGCGAGCTGGTGACCCTCGACGAGCAGGATCGCAGCGCTTGGAACCGCGCTCTGATCGCGGAGGGGCATGCCCTGGTGCGCGAGCGGATCGCGGCGGTCGCTGCCGGCGACGGGCAGGCGGGACGCTACCAGCTCCTCGCGGCGATCAACGCGGTGCACACGGATGCGCCGTCGGCGCACGACACCGATTGGTCCCAGATCGTCGCCCTCTATGACCGCCTCGTCAGACTCGACGCATCGCCGATCGTGCGGCTCAACCGGGCGATCGCGGTCGCCGAGGTGGATGGCCCCGACGTGGCGCTCGCCGAGGTCGACCGGCTCGGCAAGGCCCTCGACGGCTACCACGCCTTCCACGCCGCGCGCGCCGATCTGCTGCGGCGAGTGGGACGAAGCAGCGAGGCACGGACCGCGTACGACCGAGCGCTCCAGCTCGCCGGCAACCCTGCGGAGCGGGCGTACCTCACTCGTCGACGCGATCAGCTCGTGTCGTGACCGTCGGAGGCCGGCTGGCCGTGAGCCGCTCTGACACCGGTCTCTGAGCCTGTCGACGGGCGCTTCGACGGGCTCAGCGACCGTCGGCGAGACGCCGCACCCCACGGCGCCGCGCCCGCCGAGTACCGTGGTGCCCGCACGCCACGGACCGAGGGGGTTCCTCATTGGATGAGTCGACGGGCGGACCGGCGGGGATCACGCCGGCCGCGTTCCACCGCGCCCTCGGCGTCTCCGACTGGCGGGTCACCGCGACCGGCCCGCAGGCGGTCTTCACGGCGGGGTCGCTCACGGAGGCTGCGGCGCTCGTGGCCCCGACCGTCGCCGCCGCAGCGCGGTGCGGCATCCATCCCGACATCGATGTGCGCCCCGAGGGCGTGATCGTGCGCGTTCCGTATCGTGACGACGAGGGGATCCCTTCGGCGGCGGCGGAGTTCGCCGCGGCCGTCTCTCGGGCCGCGTCCGAACTGCGGCTGGCCGCCGACCCGTCGCGCATCCAGTCGATCGGCATCTACGTCGCCCAGCATTCACAGGCCGACGTCCGGCCCTTCTTCACCGCGGCGCTGGGCTACGACGACTTCGGCGACACCGACGCCGTGGATCCGCTGCGCAGCGGCCCGCAGCTCGCCTTCAATCCGATCAGCGGCGACTCCGCGGCGCGCGGCCGGACGCACTTCGACGTCTTCGTTCCCGCCGACCAGGCGAAGGCGCGAGTGGATGCCGCACTCGCGGCCGGTGGCCGGCTCGCGGACGATTCGCACGCGCCCGCCTGGTGGTCGCTCGCTTCGCCCGACAACCACGGCGTCGACATCGCGTCGTGGACCGACACCTTCGATTCCTGAGACGGCAGCAGAGCGCTACACCTCCGGGGTGATGTTCTGGTTGATGTGGAACACGTTGCCCGGATCGTAGGCGTGCTTGACGGCGCGCAGCCGCGCATAGTTCGCGCCGAAGTTCGCCGCTGCCTGCGGCTGGTCGTCCTGGGAGAGGAAGTTGATGTAGCCGCCTCCCTGTCCGAACGCCTCGACCGCCCCGAAGTAGTCCCTCACCCACGCGGTGTTCGCTGCGTTCTCGGCAGGGTCGGGCCACATCCCCGCGATCACGATCGCGAAGTTCGCGTCACGGTGCCCGAACGCCGTCGCGTCGGGGGCGACGTCATGGCAGGCGCCGTTGATCGGGTAGAAGTGCACCGTCGAGTTGACCGTGGGGACGAGCGGTCCGTGGGCCATGTGCGCGGCGATCGCCTCCGGCGTGAGCTCGTCCACGAAGGACGCCTTCCAGTAGTGCTGGAGCCCGGGAGGCACAAGAGCGTCGAAGGCACCGTTCAGCGCCGGGTAGGGCATGGGCCCGACCGCTTCCGCCACGGGCGTGGCCACGTCACGGAACCCCTCCACGATCTTCTCGCCCTCCGCGGCGGGGCCGTTGTAGCAGAAGATGACGGCCATGAACGGCTCGCCGGCGCGGTCCTCGGGGACGAACGGCAGCGGCGGCGCGATCTGGAAGGCGGGGAACCCTCCGAACTCGCGGGGAGCCGTCCGTGCGACCTCCTGGAAGTGCGCCAGGATGGCGGGCGCGTCGGCGAGCTCGAAGAAGGTCGGCCCGCCGTAGATCTCAGACACGGGATGCAGCTGGAATCGGAATCTCGTGACGACGCCGAAGTTGCCGCCGCCGCCGCGCAGGGCCCAGAACAGGTCCGGCTCCTCGTCCGCACTCGCCGTGACCACCCTGCCGTCGGCGAGGACGACCTCCGCGGCGAGCAGGTTGTCGCACGAGAGGCCGTAGCCGCGCGCAAGGTAGCCGATCCCGCCGCCGAGCGTGAGCCCGCCGACCCCGGTCGTCGAGATGATCCCTCCCGTCGTCGCGAGTCCGTGCGCCCCCGCCGCCTCGTTGAACATCCCCCAGGTCGCTCCCCCGCCGACCTCTGCGGTGGCCGTGGCCGGATCCACCTGCACCGACGTGAGACCACTGAGGTCGGCGACGACGGCGCCGTCTGCTGTTCCGAATCCGGGCACGCTGTGCCCTCCGCCTCTGATCGCGAGGTCGGTGCCGGATTCCGCGGCGGCGCGCACGACGGCTGCGACGTCCGCGGCGCTCGCGCACCGGACGACCGCTGCCGGCCGTCTGTCGATCATCGCGTTGTAGACGATCCGCGCCTCGTCGTAGCCCGCGTCGCCTTCGGCGACGACAGCATCGGCCAGCGTGCTTCGCAGAGACTCCACGACAGTGGACATGACAGCACTCTCCCTCGGTCGCAACGGGCATGGTGCAACCGCACGGTGCGCACGGAGCGCCAGTGCCGGGTTCCTGACCACGATCCTCGGCTCCACGGGCACCGTCAAGGCGTTCGCCGTTCGGGCGGGAAGAGCACCCCGTCTCGGCAGTTCACGGCGGCTTGCAGGGCCGGTAGACCCGTGCGCCACGGACCAGCTGTCGGCACCCAGAAGGCGGGGGCCACGGGGCATCGTCGCGCGCGGGTTCTTCGCGCGATTCCGGATCACGCCGCCGTCAACGGACCGGTGTTCGGGCGTTCCCAGGTGTGGGGCGTTCCGGTCTGTTCCCATCCCGCGGAGCGCCACTAGTCTGCGGTCATGCCGCTGCTTCGAGCCGTCGTCCTGCCGGCGCTCGGCGCGATCGCCGTGCTCGCCGTGGCCGGGCGCGCGATACGGCTCCTCGGCGGCGACGACCCACCAGAAGACCGGGCGGTGCGTGCGCTCCAGGACGCGTGCGGCCATCGGCCCGCCGACGGCGATATCACCATGCCCACCGGGCTCCGCGAGCCGATGGACCGGATCACCCAGGCGCTCTCGTGGTACTCCGGCGTCCCGCAGACCATCGCGAACGGGGTGATCTGGTGCGGCGTCACCTGGTTCTTGACGCGCGACCGGCGCTCAGCTGTCGCCCCGGCGGCGGCACTCGCCCTCGAGACCGCGTGCTTCGTCGCATCCGCGGCTCTGGTGGGACGGCCACGGCCCGAGGGGGTGTGGCGCCCGGAGCAGCCGCACGCGACGTCGTCGTTCCCCTCGGGGCACACGGCGGCAGCTTTCGCGCTCCACGGCACGCTCGCCGACCTGCTCGATCACCACGGCGCCCGCGGCGCGCGGATCCTCGGCCCTCTCCTGCGGTACGGCATTACCGGAGCGATCGCGTTCTCACGGGTCTACCGCGGCCAACACCACATCTCGGACACCGTCGCAGGTGCCGTGCTGGGACGGTGGAGCACCACAGTAGTGCGGCGGGAGCTGATCCGGTCGTAGGCGGCCGGGAGGCCCCGTCGGATCCCCTCGCGGGTCGTGGAGGTCGCCCGTTCACCGCCAGCCTGCGACCAGTGCTCCTGGACTCGATAGGTTCGGTGCATGGTGCACGCAGTCCTCCAGTACAGCTATGGCGACGACTACTTGGAATCTCGTGAGTTGTACCGAGCTGCGCATCTCGCGCTCGCGTGGGCAGCGGTCGAGCGCGGTGATCTGGTGCTTGGGGGTGCGGTGGGCACGGGCCCGTACGAGGGCCTGATCGTCTTCACGGGCGAGAACGCACTGGAACTGGCTTCCGAATTCGCGTCCGCCGATCCGTATGTCACGTCGGGGCTGGTCACGTCGTGGACAGTCCGCCCGTGGACAACGGTCGTCGGCGTCGACGCAGCAACGCCCGTCCGCCCCTGAGGCCGACGCCCTCGCGGCGGCAGGACGATTCTCGTCCGTCGACCTGGATCCCACGCATCCCCGCACGATAGGGCGGCACAGACCGGTGTTCGCACGCGCTCTGGAACGTGGTCTACGGAGCAGCGATCGGGAGGCGGACGCTCGGAAGACCTGAGGGGCATGTGACGGAATAGTGCGGTGCGCCAAGGATGTTCAGTCAGCATCGGATGACTCACGAGTCGATTGGATCCCAGATGACCAACGTTTCTGACCTGCTTGCGGCCAACCTGCACGAGGTGTTCGGCAACCGGGACGCGGCCGCGAGGAGGGCGGCGATCCAGCGGGTGTACTCCGAGGACGTGACCTTCACCGACCCCGAGGGCACCGTGCGCGGAAGGGCAGCCATCGAGAAGAAGGCGTCTGACCTTCTCGAGGGCGCTCCGGACGACTTCGTCTTCGTGGAAGACGGTGAGCGCTATGTCGGAACCGACATCGGCGCGCTCGCGTGGGCATTCGGTCCCGTCGGCGCGCCGGTGGTCCGCGGAATAGATGTGGTCACCGTCAACGGAGCCACGATCACCAGCGTCCGCACCTTCTTCGCCGAGGCCGCCGATTAGCCGGCCGGGCGAGTCGGGCGTCGGCACGCTGAGCCCACTTGCTTGCGCGCAGCCCCCTCAAGCGCGAGTCGTGTTCCTTGCGACGACCCAGAGGACGCCCGCGACTACGAGAGCCGGGATCAGCAGCACTGCGCAGATGACCGCCAGGTGGAAGCTTCCGATCAACGCGGCGACACCCCCGACCACCACGATTGCTGCGGCAATGATCAAGGCGACAGACCACATCGTCCGTCGCTCATTCGATGAGCGCGTCATGAGCGACACCATAGCGGCAGCAAAGTCGGCACGCTGACCGACCGGCCCACGGGCGGGTTCGGGCCAGGACTCAACCGATCTGAAGCAGCACGGTCAGCACCTGATCAACGATCGCAGTATCGTCCGCGAGGTCGTCTTTGCCGACCACGACGGAGGTGTAGATGCCGTCGACACACTGCTGCCCGGTGACTGCGATCGCGGTCTCCATGTCGGGGTAGTAGGAAACCGATCGTGTGGTGCCGGGCTCCTGCCCCTGAAGTTCGAGGAGGCTGCTGAAGTAGCCGCAAGCTTCCCCGGCCGGGGTGACGGCGCCTGCGGCGATCGCCTCGGAGGAGTCCTCAAGCTGTTTCATGACGGCGGGATCCAGAGTGCCTTCCGGGAGCGCCCTCAGTCCGTCAACGATAGCGGGCAATGAGCCGGCCCATTCCCCTGCGGGCACGCGTGCAACCTGTACACCGAGCTCGGTGATGTCGCCGAACTGGCATGCCGGCAGGTCACTACCCGGCACGGTGACCTCGCTCCCGCTCGGCGCGCTGTCGATCAGCGACTCAAGGGTCGCGCTATCTAGAAGTGTGCACGGCGAGTCGTTGGGCTCGGACGGTGCGACCGAGGGAGTTGCGGTCGCCGTGGTCGAGGTGGATGACTGCGCGGTTGCTCCCAGCTGGGTACAACCGACGAGCAGGACGCTGGTGAGGATGCTCCCTGTGACGAAGGCGGCGAGGCCAGCCCGGATGCGTCGCGGTCGGCGAGGGGACGAGGTCATTGTTGGATCGTAGGAGATCCGCACCGACGGCCCTGACCGCCGACCGTCGCCTGTGGATAGAACCGGTCCGCGACGCACCGCTCGATAGCGGGCCCGCATCCGAACAGCCCCGCCCTTGACAGCCAAAGGCCCCCTAGGACGTTGGGAGAAGATCGATCCTCAGCTGGTCGGGAGAAAGGTCGGCGGGAGAGAGCTTAGTGGCCACGGTGATCACCAGCTCGTTCCAGCCTCGATGTGCTGGATGGATGACCTCGCCGTCCGCATCTCCGATGGAGAGTCGGCCGCTCGGCACATGCAGCCTGCCACGAAACACTTCGCGCCTATCGGCAGTCGGAGCCTCGGCAGCCTGCAGGACCCGCACGACGACTTCGGCCTCCGCCCAATCGACGGTGTCGCCAAACGAATCGATGTCCTGCGCATGGCGCACAAGGGCGACGACGCCATGCTGGTTCGACCAAACGAGCAAGCCCGGCACCGCATCAGGAACCAACGCCCCGGAGTCAGCATCGGCCACGATTACAATCCCCCCGTGAAAGGGTCGCCGGATTGCGGTGGTGACGAGAGGCTGCACATCTGGACGATAGTCGCGAGCGCGACCAGATGCATGCCGCAGAGCGTCAGAGGTGAGGTAACCGTGCCGTCAGCCCAATGAACCACCGGCCATCGAACGCGTGCCACGGATGACGCCAGCTTCGAGGCTCGCGAGTCGACGCTAGGGCTTGGGCCATGAGCACGAGTGCGGCGCAGGCCGCCGCCTTCTTCACGGAACTCGGTGCCGACGGCTCGGTCTGGACAATCGAGGATGACGCCGGCATTCCTGCCCCAGTTGGAGCGACTGGCGACCGCGCCATGCCGTTCTGGTCTCGGGAGAGCAGAGCCCTTGGAGTCATCGCGGCTGCTCCGGCGTATGCAGGTTTTCGCCCCCGACAGATTTCACGCGCTGATTTCGAATCCAGGTGGGTGCCAGGTCTCGCCCAAGACGGACTGCTGATCGGGGTCAACTGGGCCGGAGAGCGGGCTACCGGCTACGAGCTTTCCGTCGACGACTTCCTCGCACGGCTGCACGCCTGAGGGGGCGGTACCGGGCGCAGGCCGCCCAGCAGTTTCGTCCTAAGGAAACGCTCGATCACGAACCGGCTAGCGTTCTGCGCGGATCATCTGGTGACAAGCAATGCGTCGGAGAGCGTTACTCTTCGCCCGACCTGAATCAGTAGCTCGCCGTCAAGGTCAGCGGATCGCATCCACACTCGAAATTCGATCGTTCCGTCGTCTTGCTTTCGCACGGACACTTTCGTTGCTGTTTCTCGCTCAAGCCTCGCACGATCGCCCGCGTCGTCGAACCACCGCACCGCCACAGAGCGGGCACTCTCGTCCCAGGTGAGCGCGACACCACTGCCGTCGGCAGCCCAGGCCGTCGCTGTGACGACCCACGGTTCTTCGTGTCTGTCGACTTCCAGACCAAGCTCGATGAGGTCTTCGACGACGGGGATCTCGAGTGCCTCACTTGCCATGGACCAATCCTTCTCGAACAACCAGCCAAGTTGTCGAGTAGATCACGCCATCGCCGCCCACTCAACCGCGACGGGCGACTCCCCTGGCATCAACCCTGCCAGCCCGCGCGCACTCGTCTCATCTGATGCGACGCCCGGGTCGCTGCCGAGCTCGCCAGAGCTTCGCAACCGGGCGACGCCCGCGAGGGATCTGTGACCGGATGGCAAGCGCGCCGAGCTATATTAGACATATGTCAAATAGCTCGGCGGGTGTGCGACGTTCTCCGGATCAGCGTCGCGCGCAGATCGTCGACGTCGCGGCCGCGCACTTCTCCCGTGATGGGGTTGCCGGAGCGTCGATGACCGCGATTGCCGCGGAAGCCGGGATCACGAGAGCGCTGGTGTATCACTACTTCCCCGGCCGCGAGCGCCTGCTGGAAGCGGTGCTGGAACGTGAGGCGAACCGGGTGCTGGTGGCGACGGCTCCGGATCCGGCGCTCTCGCAGCGCGCGAACGTCGAGCGGGCGCTGGCGGCCTTCTTCGAGCACTTCGCCGCAAGTTCCGGGGCGGTGCGGGAGCTATACACGCCGACCACGCCGGAGCGCACCTCGACCGCGGCGCGGCTCGCGGCGAGCAACCATCAGGTTCAGGTGCAGCGTCTCCTCGCCGCGACCGGCACGGCCGACACCGAGCAATCGCGCCTCGCGATGGGCGCGTGGCTCGCGTTCGTGGAGTACACGGGCCGGCACGCCGCCGATGCCCCCACAACGCCCGTGCAAGCCCACCTCGACTTGTGCGTGAACGCGCTGGAGAGCACACTCGGCCGCCCGCTGCTGACCTGACCGGCGAACCGCCCGCTCGCGGTCGAGCCATCCACCAAGAAGGAGAAGTCTGTGAAGATCGTCGTCCTGGGAGCCACCGGCAATGTCGGCTCCCGCTTCACCACCCAGGCCGTCAAGGCCGGTCACCAGGTCGTGGCATTTGCGCGCACTCCGGAAGCCGTCCAGTCGCAGCCGGGCGTCACGACCGCACAAGGTGCGGCGGAGGATACTGCGGCGCTCACCGCTGCAGCGCGGGGCGCGGACGCGCTGCTGGTGTCGATCACCGGCCCGATGAAAGACGGGGACTTCATGCAGCGCAACCTGCCGAAGATCATCGAGGCCGCGAAGGCTGCCGGTGTCGACCGCGTCGTGCTCGTCTCAGCGTTCGGCGCTGGTGACACCGCGCAGAAGGCATCCGGTTTCGCTCGGTTGATCTACCGCACCGCGCTGCGCAGGTTCTTCGCCGACAAGGCCGCCGCCGACCAGCTCCTGCAAGCCTCGGGTCTGGACTGGACGATCGTCTACCCGATCAACCTCAAGGACGCCCCAGCCCTCCCCGAGACCGCGGTAGAGCCACTGGCCGGTGTCGGCCGCGTCCCTGGCCTGCCGACTCTCCCGTTCGACAACGTCGCCGCCGCGCTGGTCGGTATCATCACAGACCCGACGACCACCCGACAGCGACTGCTCATCACCACACCCAGGGGCTGGAGACCCTCGCGCTGAAATGCCGCCACACGCAAGGCCCGCCTTCGCGCACACCGCGCGGCGGGGCCATTGCGCGCCTCACCCGGAAGGGCATGGCACCGTACGTGCCGGGAGGCGTGTGCCTCGTACCTCCACCGGGCACTGCCCGGATACGGATCTGCTCTGAGGGGTCGGTCAGAGGTCGGCGGTCCCGGAGACGATGACGTCTGCGCGGCCGCCGACCCAGATGCGACCGTCTTCGCTGTTGATATGCACGCGTCCGCGTCGGCCGATGGCGCCACCCTGAGCCGCGAGGTATGGCGCTCCTACTCGTCCGGTGGCGATGAGCCACTCCGCGGCGGCGGCGTTGAGGCTGCCCGTGACGGGGTCCTCGCGGAGCGGCCCGTCGCCGTCCGTGAAGAACGCCCGCACCTCGACAGCCGGGAGCGAGTCGGCTGCGTGCAGTCCGAGAACGCCGATGTCCCAGCGGCCGGGGTGCCCGGAGGCATCCGGACGCAGGCTCAGAACAGTCGCCGCGTCTGCGAGCAGCACACCCACCCAGCCGGGGCCGTTGTCGAGCCACTCGGCATCCACGATCTGCCCCTCGTCGATGCCGAGGATCTCGGTGATCGCCGCGAGCAGGTCGGCATCGACGGCGCCGGAGCGCAGTCGGGGCGGGGCCGCGAAGGCGAGGATGTCACCGTCGAGGCGCACGGGAACGACACCCGCACCGCATTCCTGCATCACCACACCTGGTGTGGCTGGGGTACCACCGGCATCGAGCCACGCGCGCGCCGTTCCCAACGTCGGGTGACCGGCGAAGGGGAGCTCGGTGTTCAGGCTGAAGATCCGCACCCGGTAGTCCGCATCGGGCACGGTCGAAGGAAGCACAAAGGTGCATTCCGACAGATTCGTCCACACCGAGAACCGTCGCATTGCCTCGTCCGTCAGGCCATCCGCGTCGAGCACCACAGCCACGGGATTGCCGTCGTTGGAGCCCAGTCCGAAGACATCGACCTGACGGAAAGCGCGTCGCACAACAGCATCCATCCCCCGATCGTGCCTTCTGCACGTCGACCTGTCGACAGACCACTTGGCAAGCCATGGACCGGCTCCCCGGGCCACCCGCACGCCCGACGACATACGTACGACCGGCCACGCCGACCCTCTGCGCACAGACGGGGTTCGAAAGCGATCCGGGCCGCCCGCAGGCACCACGCGCATGTCCCGCCCGGAGCGGGATCCCCTCGATCACCAGTGCGCGTCCGAGAGCATCTGAATGCCCGAGACACGTCAAGGCCCTCGGCGAGACACCGATCTCCTTGCCAAGGCACCATATGCGCGTCGCCTAGCCACGCCGGGCTGGGGCCCCTACGCTGAGCGCGTGGATTTCGAGTCGGTGTTCACCGCTGTCGCCATCGGGTTCGAGGTGATCGGCGCCGTCGTCATGGTCGCCGGATTCGTCTTCGCGGTCGTGCTCGGCATCCGTTCCCTCCTGCGCGGCGAGGGCGGCCACGCCGCCTACACCGCCCTCCGCACGACCCTCGGCGCGGCGATCCTGCTCGGACTCGAGGTACTCGTTGCCGCGGATCTCGTGCGCACGATCACCTCCAAGCCCTCGCTCGAGGACGCCCTCATCCTCGGGATCATCGTGATCATCCGGACGATCCTCTCGATCTCCATCCAGATCGAGATCGACGGGGTCGCTCCGTGGCGTCGTGCGCTGCTCACGAGCGGCGGTCAGCTGCTCGGTCAGGCAGCGGCGAAGGATCGCGCCGCCTCGGCCCGTGCAGCGGCTTCCCCCGCAGAAGGCGCTGAATAGCCCCGCCCCCTCACCCGGCGTCCCCCGCCCATCGGGCCTCAGCCCGATGTCGTGCCGATGAGAAATCTGATCGGTCCGTCATTCGGGCACCGGCCCGCACGTGGATCGTGCTGCAACTCAGGGCTGCAAGAAGGTCTCCGCCGGCACCTTCGCGGGCAGCGGCGGCCAGACCACGAGGAGGAAGGCGGCGATCGGCCCAAGGAAGAAGGTCAGGAGGAACCAGTACCACGGCGAGCGATTTCGAGTGCGTGCGAACCCACCGGCCAGAATCGCCACCGTCAGCCACATGGCCGACACCATCGTCGAGAGCGCCGCTACTTCCTGCATGGCTGCGACACTAGCGATCGAGCGCGGCCGACGCGCGATCTCACCGGTGAACTCCTGCTGGAAGAGTCCCGGATCGGGCGGCTGCCGCAAATGGATCGGATCAGGCTTCTTCGGTTCGATCCGTCGCGCGCGGTCATCTGCCGATCGTCGAGACGAGAACGCCGTTCTCGGCCGGCCACACACGCCAGACGCTGCCCGTCCCCTCGACCCGCAGCCCGCCGTCACCGACGATCAGGGCCGTGCGCTCGTCGATGCCGAGACCGCCGGTGATGAGTCCTGACTCGACGGCGGCGACCAGCCGTGACAGCATCCCCCGCTGGGCCACGTGGACCTCGATGGTCACGTCGACGAGCCCGATGCCGACCTCGATCTCCACCTCGTCGCCCGGCTCGTCGGGGTCCTCCGGCGAGACGACCACGCCGCCGATGCGTGAGCCGCTTCCGAGCGATCCCTCGGCCGCGATCATCGCTCCCGCCGAGACGCCGAGATAAGGCACTCCGTCGGCGACCAGCCGACGCATCTCGTCGAACACCGGCTCGAGCCCCGCACGCACGGTCTCGACGTTGCCGCCACCCACCGCGATGCCGTCGACATCGGCGATCGCGTCGAGCCCGATCGACTGGCCGTGCTTGCCGGCGGTCAGATGCAGTTCGATGGCGGCTCCCCCGGCGGCCTCGATCAGGAGCTCACCGAGCGCCGCCGCCTTCTCCTCGGCCTCGGGATGCAGCGAGATCACGGCGATCCGCGGCCGCGCACGACCCGCGTCACTCGCACGCCGAATCGCTTCGGCGACGAACGGTGCATGGAGCGGGGCATCCGCGATCGTCGTCGCGCCACCGCCAATGAGATGCACGCTCATGCGGCATCATCCGCCGCTGCGAGGCGGAGCGGTAACCCCGTTTCGCCGACTCGGCGCCCTGGCGGCATCCCGTCGATGTCCGCAGCCTCGTGGTTCGCGTCGCGTGTCATCCCACGAGGTTAACGGCCGCGGATCCGCGGGGCGCACGGGCGGGGCCTGCTCACGCACAGAGCCGCGAGCGATCGAACCCCCGTGCGCGCCCTCACGCGCCACGCACCCCGCCAGAAAACACGAAAACCCGCGGTAATCCGCGGGTTTTCCATGCTTACTGTCTCAACACAGTGTGCGCCCGAAGAGACTCGAACTCCCAACCTTCTGATCCGTAGTCAGATGCTCTATCCATTGAGCTACGGGCGCATGTTGTTTGCTCTCGCGCACAACGTCGTCAAGAATACCTCACGCCCCGGCTCGGCGCGAATCGAGGGCGGATGCCGGCATCCCGGGCGTGTCCGGCGGCCGGTGCGACGCTCACCGACGGTCGAGCTCGCGCAGCTGGCGCTGCAGTGCGACCCGCCGATACGAGGTGTCGATGAGCTCGGCGAGGAGCGTCCAGTCGCCGGCATCCACGTCCACGCGCAGCGCCAGCCAGCCGTAGGCGCCCTCGTACGGCGGGACGAAGGTGTCGCCGCGTTCGAGCAGCACCGGACGCTCCAGCTCGTCGGGGAGGAACAGCACGGCGGGGGCGGGCCCGACCCCGACGATCGCGAACTGCCGTTTGCCGGCCCGGAAGGTGCAGCGGCCGTGCGAGATCGCCTCGACGGCCTCGGGGTACGGCATGCACAGGGCGCGCACCCGCACCGCGAGCGGGTGCTCCGGCGGGAACCACATCGGCTGCGCCGCGGCGTCGTCCACGGGGCGAGCGTACGCCCGCCCTCGGACGCGCGTCAGCCTTCGAGCTCGCTGACGTCGATACCCGACACCCGCGGCGACGGGGTGACGACGCCGGCCGGCGCGTCCGGGTCGACGTCGTCGGCGCGCCGTTTGTGGGCGGCCAGGCGCGGCAGGTCGACGAGGCGGATGGACTGCATACGGGCGGCGCGCATGCGCTCGTAGTCCGGGTCGAGGTCGGCGCGCATGCCCTCGACCTGCAGGCGGCGCTGCAGGTTGGCCTCGACGTCGCCCCACGCCGCGTCGCGCGACTGCTCGATGAGGGTGCGCACGACGTGCGGGTCGTCGGCCATGCGGCGCAGGGCCTGGGCGACGCCGGCGTACTGCCGGCCGCGCTTGCGCAGGTTGCGGGTGTCGCGGTCGCGGTAGTCGTGCGTGCCGTCGGGGTCGGTGAACTTGCCCCACGCCTTCTTGCGCTGGCGCCGGACGAGGTCGGCCGCGGCATCCTGCTCGTCGGCGAGCGCGATCAGCGTCTCGTGCGCGAACGGCGCGAACCGCGTCACCTCGAACGGCTCGTCGTTCGCGATCGTGTCGACGAGGATGCGGTTGCGGATCGAGAGTCGCGCGGCGGCGGACGCGATGGACACCCCTTCGGCGATCGCCTCTGCGGTCTTGCCCATCACACCTCCCGTAAAGAGGCTAGCGTCCGCGGAGGCCTCCGGAGTCAGCGAGAATCGAAGGCGCGATCGTCGACGTGGACGATCCGGAGCGAGAGGCTGCACATGGCGAGACAGCGACCCCTGGAAGTGCGCGGGCGCACGACCGTCATCACGGGAGCCGCGGCAGGCATGGGCGCCGACGTCGCCCGGCAGCTCGCCGCGAAGGGCGCCCACGTGGCGCTCGTCGACCGCAACGCCGAGGGCCTCGCCGCGGTGGTGGCAACGCTCGAGGGGACGGGGCATACGACGCACGCCGTCGACCTCACCGACGACGCGGCGGTGGCCGACGCGGTGGCCGAGGTGGAGGCATCCCATCCGCGCATCCAGGCGCTCATCACATGCGCCGGATCGTCGATGCTCGGCGACATCGGCCAGCTCACGATGGCCGAGATGCGGTGGCTGATGGACGTGAATCTGTGGGGCACGGTGAACATCACCCAGGCGCTGCTGCCGTCGCTGCACCGCGAGCCGGCGGCGCACATCACGCACCTCGTCTCGATCTACGGGCTCGCCGCCCCGGCCGGACGCATCCCGTATGCCATGAGCAAGTTCGCGGTGCGCGGGTTCACCGAGTCGCTCCGGCACGAGCTGGAGCGCACCACCGTCAGCGTCGGAGCGGTGTACCCGGCGGGCGTCAAGACCGGCATCATCCTGCGCGGCCGGTTCGCCGCCGCGATCGACCCCGACGTCGCCCAGCGCGCGGCCGAGGCGCAGGCGGCGATGTACCACACCGAGCCCGAGCACGCCGCGGCGCGCATCGTGGACGCGACGGTCCGGCGCCGCCCCCGCATCATGATCGGGCGAGAGGCGCGGCTCGTCGACGTACTCACGCGCGTGACCCCGACCCACTACTGGGGGCCGATGCGGCGTCCGCTGCGCGACGCGATCGACACTCGCACGCCCGTGCGTTAGCAAACCCGAGCCCTCGGAGCAACCCCCGTGACCCGCGTTCCGACGCTCCGTATCGTCGCCTCCACACCCCACGAGAGGAGCGACCGATGGGATTCATGGACGACGCGAAAGAGACCGCGGAGGCCGTCGGCGAGAAGCTGAAGGACACGTGGGACGACACGACCGACCGTATCGGCGACAAAGTCGACGAGATGAAGGCGGACGCGGACGTCAAGAAGGCCGAGGCGGAACGGGACTCGGTCAAGACGCGCAACGACATCAAGGAGCAGTTGCGCGACGACTGACCCGCTGACGCCGAAGGCGGAGCCGACCGGGGGGCCGGCTCCGCCTTCGTTCGGAGTCGCTGCGGTGCGGCGCGTCAGCCGATCGCGGCGATCCGCCATGAGGCCGTGGTGGATGCCTCCGGCTCCAGCACGATCAGACCGGCGTCGTAGTCGTACGAGGCCGCGTTGAAGGCATCGGGCGCGCATGTCATCGGCTCGACGGCGAGGCCCAGGCGGCTCAGTTCGGGTTCGGGCTTGTCGGCGGTGTGGACCTGGACCCACGGGCACGCGGCATCCCACGCCATCTCGACGCCGGAGCCGGCGGCGTCGGTGAGCCGCACGGTGGCGAAGCCGTCGGCGTCACGGATCAGCCCGGTGTAGGCGTGGTCGATCTCGGCCGCGCCGACGGGCCGTGCGGCGCGGAAGTCGAAGCGCTGCGGGTCGGCGCCGTCGACGGATTCGAGCGCGACGGGGCTCAGGCGGTCGGGGGTGACCGAGAGCACCTCGGCCGCCGGCAGCTCGAGCGTCCAGCCGTCGACGCGACCGTCGCCCGCCACGAGGTACGGGTGCGGACCGGTGCCCCACGGCGCGGGCGCGTCGCTCTCGTTGAGCGCCGTCACCGACTGCGTGAGGCCGTCGGGGCCGAGCGAGAACGTCGTCGTGACGACCACGCGCCACGGGTAGAACGTCGCCGGCTGGATGACGGCGGCCAGGGTCACGTGGTCGGGACCCTTGTCGATCGCCTCGAAGTCGAGCCACGTCGCGAGTCCGTGGAGCGCGTGCGAGCGGGCGGGCTCCGTGAGCGGGAGTTGGAAGTCCTGGCCGCCGAACGCGTACCGGCCGTCGACGACGCGGTTGGGCCACGGCGCGAGGGTCGCGCCACGGTGCGCCGGGCGCACCTCGTCGGCCTCGAACGGCACGACGAGGTCGCGGCCGCGGTACGTGAGCGAGCGGAGCGTCGCACCGACGCTCGCCACGACGGCTTCGTAGTCGCCGGCGCGGAGCGCGTGCTGGGTTCCGGATGCGGGGGGACGTGCCATGAGGGCTCCTTGGGAGGACGAGTGGATGCCGCAGACCAGAGTAGCGGCGAGGTTCGCGCGGCCTCGAACCCGGGCATCCCCGAGGCGGGCGACACCGCCGGGTTCGCGCGGAATCCCCGGCCTCGACGAGACCTGGGAGTCCGCGGAGGCTCAGAGGCCCTGGGCGAGGCGGTAGTACGCCTGGTTCCAGCGCAGTTCGCGCTGGAAGCCGCGCACCGTGGTGTCGTCGTCGATGACGACGAGCTCGGTGGCGGCGATCTCGGCGAAGTCGCGGAACACCTCGATGCCCACCGCGGTCGTCATGACGGTGTGGTGCGCGGCGCCGGCGGCGAGCCAGCAGGCCGCGCTGGTGGCGAAGTCAGGCGCCGGCTTCCACACGGCGCGCCCCACCGGGAGGTTCGGCAGGTCGGGGGCGTCGACGTTCTCGACGACGTTGGCGACCAGGCGGAACCGGTCGCGCATGTCGCTCATCGCGACGACCAGCGCCGGGCCGGGGTCGGCGGTGAAGACGAGACGCACCGGGTCGTCCTTGCCGCCGATGCCCAGTGCGTGCACCTCCAGGCGCGGCTTGGCCGAGGTCAGCGACGGCGAGACCTCGAGCATGTGCGCGCCGAGGATCTTCTCGTCGCCGGCGACGAGGTCGTAGGTGTAGTCCTCCATGAGGCTCGCGCCGCCCGGGAGTCCCTCGCCCATGACGTTCGCGATGCGCACCAGGATCGCGGTCTTCCAGTCGCCCTCGGCGCCGAAGCCATAGCCCTCCGCCATGAGGCGCTGCACGGCGAGACCCGGCAGCTGCTTCAGCGCACCGAGGTCCTCGAACGAGGTCGTGAAGGCGCCGAAGCCGCCCTCCTCCAGGAACGAGCGCAGGCCCAGCTCGATCGCCGCACCGTCGCGCAGCGACTGGTGACGCTCGCCGCCCGGGCGCAGCTCTTCGGCCACGTCGTACTCGGCCAGGTACACCTCGACCAGCGCGTCGACGTCGGCGTCGGTCGCGGCATCCACCGCCTCGACGAGCTCGTTGACGCCCCACGTGTTCACCTGCACGCCGAACCGCAGCTCGGCCTCGGTCTTGTCACCCTCGGTGACCGCGACGTAGCGCATGTTGTCGCCGAAGCGGGCGAGCTTGAGCGAACGGGATGCCGCCCACCCGGCCGCCGCGCGCTGCCAGTCCTCGACCTGCTGCCGCACCGCCGGGTTCGACACGTGGCCGACGACCGTCTTGCGGGCGACGCCGAGGCGGGTCTGGATGTACCCGAACTCGCGGTCGCCGTGCGCGGCCTGGTTGAGGTTCATGAAGTCGAAGTCGATGTCGGCCCACGGCAGCTCGACGTTGGCCTGCGTGTGCAGGTGCAGCAGCGGCTTGCGCAGCGCATCGAGACCCGCGATCCACATCTTCGCGGGGCTGAAGGTGTGCATCCACGCGATGACGCCGATCACCTCGTCGCGGGCGTTGACGTCGAGGGCGAGCCGGCGGATCGCGTCGGAGTCCTTGAGCACCGGCTTCCACACGATCTTGACGGGCAGGCCGTCGAGACCGGCGGCGACCGCCTGGGACTGCTCGGCCACCTGGCGCAGGGTCTCTTCGCCGTACAGCGTCTGGCTGCCGGTGACGAACCAGATCTCGTACGCGTCGAGCGAGGTGGACAGGGGTGTGCGGGTCATTTCGGTTCCTTCTTTAGGGCCGGTCGTTGAGCGAGCGAGGAACGAGCGAGACGAAACGCGGCGAGGCGACCTCGGAGCGTTTCGTCTCGCTTCGCCCGCTCAACGACCGGTGAGAGCGGTGACGGCGGCGGCTTCGACGGCGAGGCCGGCGCGATAGCGGTCGAGGTAGGCGGCGAAGCCGGCGACGTCCGCCGGCTCCGGGTCGGCGACGTCGACAGCGGCGCCGGCGAACACCGTCTGGTCGAGATACTCGGAAAGACGGGATGCCGCACCGCCGGCATCCCCCACCGCCCGCGCGTACGCGGCCAGCACGGCGATCCCCCACGCGCCGCCCTCGCTCGCGGTGTCGCCGACGGCGACGGGCGCGTCCAGCGCCGCGGCGAGGAAGCGCTGCGCGACGCCCGCGGTGCGGAACAGGCCGCCGTGGGCGAACATGCGGTCCAGTCCCACGCCTTCGGCGTCGAGCACACGCATGCCGAGCGCCAGCGTGCCGAAGACGCCGTACAGCTGGGCGCGCGCGAAGCTGCCGAGCGTGAATGCACTGTCGGGCGTGCGGACGAACAGCGGACGCCCCTCGTCGAGGCCCGCGATCGGCTCGCCCGCGAGGTGGTTGTACGCGAGCAGCCCGCCGGCGTCGGCCTCGGCGTCGAGCGCCTCGCGGAACAGCACGTCGAACACGGCGTCGTTGTCGACGGGCACCCCCGCCGCCGCAGCGAACCGGCCGAACAGCCCCGCCCACGCGCCGAGCTCGCTGGCGCCGTTGTTGCAGTGCACCATCGCCACCGCGTCGCCGGACGGCGTCGTGACGAGGTCGAGCTCGTGATGCACGCTCTGCAGCGGGCGCTCGAGCACGACCATCGCGAAGATGCTCGTGCCGGCGCTCACGTTGCCCGTGCGCGGCGCGACGGCGTTCGTGGCGACCATGCCGGTTCCGGCATCCCCCTCAGGAGGGCAGAACGGGATGCCGGCGGCCACATTCCCGCTCGGGTCGAGGAGCGCAGCGCCCTCGGCCGTCAGGGAGCCGGCGGCCTCGCCCGCGACAAGCACGCGCGGCAGCAGTTCGACGAGCGCGGGGACACGGCCGGCGACCGGTCCCTGAGCCTGTCGAAGGGCGTCGTACCGGGCGACGAGATCGGCGTCGTAGTCGCGGTTCGCGGAGTCGATGGGGAACATGCCGGACGCGTCGCCGACGCCCAGCACCTTCTCGCCCGTCAGCCGCCAGTGCACGTACCCGGCGAGGGTCGTGACGAAGCGCACGTCGGGCACATGCGCCTCGGCGTCGACGACGGCCTGGTGCAGGTGGGCGATCGACCAGCGCAGCGGGATGTTGACGCCGAACAGCTCGGTGAGCTCGGTGGCCGCCGGACCGGTGTTGGTGTTGCGCCACGTGCGGAACGGCACGAGCAGCTCGCCGGCCTCGTCGAACGCCAGGTAGCCGTGCATCATCGCCGAGACGCCGATCGCGCCGAACGTCGTCGGGCGCACACCGTGGCGGCGCTCGGCGTCGGCGACCAGGTCGGCGAACGCGGCCTGCAGGCCGGTCCACACATCGTCGAGGGCATACGTCCAGAGCCTCTCGCGGTACTGGTTCTCCCACTCGTGGCCGCCGACCGCGAGCACCGTCGACGGATCGTCGGCGTCGACGAGGCACGCCTTGATGCGCGTCGAGCCGAACTCGATGCCGAGCGCGGTGCGACCGTCGAGGATCGCCCGCCCGGCGGCACGTGCGCTGAGCGAGGAACGAGACGAAGCGTCCACGGTCACTTCTCGCCCTCGCGGCGCTCGTCGGACGATTGCCCGTACACGTTCTGGTACCGGTTGTAGAGGCTGTCGATCGCTTCCTGCGGAATCGCGACGAGCGGGCCGGCCTCGCGCGCATAGTGGACGGTGCGGGCGACGTCCTCGACCATGACGGCGGCCTTGACGGCATCCTTCGCCGAGACGCCGATCGTGAACGGGCCGTGGTTCTGCATCAGCACGGCCCGGCTGCGGTGCCCCGTCAGCGTCTGCACGATGCCGCGGCCGATCGAGTCGTCGCCGATGATCGCGAACGGGCCGACCGGGATCGGCCCGCCGAACTCGTCGGCCATCGCGGTGATGACGCACGGGATCTCCTCGCCCCGTGCCGCCCAGGCCACCGCGAAGGTCGAGTGCGTGTGCACGACTCCCCCGACCTCGGGCATGTGGCGGTACACGTAGGCGTGCGCGGCGGTGTCGCTCGACGGGCTGCGGTCGCTGCCCTCGGAGCCCGGCACGACGTTGCCGTCGAGGTCGCACAGGATCATGTTCCCGGGGGCGAGGTCGTCGTAGCTCACCCCCGACGGCTTGATGACGAACAGGTCGGCGCCGGGCACGCGTCCCGACACGTTGCCGCCGGTCCACACCACGAGGCCGTAGCGCACGAGCTCGCCGTGGAGCTTCGCGACCTCGGCGCGGACCTCGGCGATGGATGCCGCCACCTCGGGGGGGAACGTCGGCGCAGGCGGCGCCGGTTCGGGGCTGGTCACGGGGTCCTCCGTCGGGTCTCGTGGCGCGGCGATCCTTGCCGCAACCTCGCCAATGTTACCGGTAACACTGGCGTGCCGCCACCCTTCGCGCCCGCGCAGAATTCAGGAGATCTGCCACGCGCGCGCTCCGCAGCACCGGATTCCCGGGGTGAATGCGCACGGCTCGACCGGTTCTTCCTGAATCCGGTGCAGCCCGGCCGGACGGGAACGGATGCCGCGGCTCAGCGCGGTGCGGCCGTCGAAGCGCGTGCGACGAGCCGCGGGGCCGCAGCCTCACGAGCGGCGACACCCAGCACCGCGGCCACCGCGCGGTGCGCCTCGCCGGTCAGGTCGAGGCCGACCGTGGTGAGCGAGGGACGGTAGTACGCCGCATCCGGGTTGTCGTCGAAGCCGGTCACACTCACATCACCCGGAACGTCGAGCCCGGCCTCGCGCAGCCCCGCCATGAGCCCGAGCGCCATCTGGTCGTTCGCGACGGCGATCGCGGTCGGCCCGTCCGCCGCGCGCACGGCCGCCGCGACGCGGGGCGCGAGGGCCGCACCGGCCGCCGCCGTCCAGTCGCCCGACCACCGCGGACCGGGCTCGAGTCCCGCGCCGGCGAGAGCCCGCCGGGCGCCGACCTCGCGCGAGCGGGCCTCCAGCCACTCCTGCGGACCGGACACCCGGCCGATCCGCCGGTGCCCGAGGTCCACGAGGTGCGCGACGGCGAGCGCCGCGCCGTCGGCCTGATGGTCCGCGCCCGCGCCGGTGTGCAGCGCCGAGATCGCGATCCCGGGGTGCGCGTCGGTGAGGGACGACAGGGTCGCCGCATGGGGTGCGAGCACGATGAGCCCGTCGACGCCCTGCCCGAGGAGCCGCTCCGCCGCGTCGCGGACGGATGCCTCGTGCGACGCGTCGGCGTACGCCGTGGCGATCCACCGGCCGGCGTCGCGCGCCGCGGCCTCCAGCGCGGCGATGCCGACGGCGGGGCCGTACAGCGTCGCATCCGACGCGATCACCCCGAGGGTCCGCGTCGTACGCGTGCCGAGGGCGCGGGCGGCGTTGTTGACTCGGTAGTCGAGCCGGTCGATCGCGGCCAGCACGCGGTCACGCGTCTCGGGCCGGATGTTCGGGTGCTCGTTGAGGACGCGCGACACCGTCTGGGTCGAGACGCCGGCCTCGCGCGCCACGTCGCGCACCCCGACCCGCGCGCCGGGCGCTCTGCCGCTGTCGTCCATGGCGGCAACCTTAGCCGGACGGAATCATGTGTCCGCGGCCGGTCGGTCATCCGTCACCTGAGCGGGGTGCGGGCGGCCGACACGGCGTCGCACCCTGCACGACCGACCGATCCTCTGCAGGCTCCCGGACCGGACCCGTCGCGAAGTGGCAGGGTGGAGTCATGCGCATCGCCCTCACCGGCTCGTCCGGAAAGCTCGGCACCGTGGTCGCGCGCGAGCTCCGCGTCGCCGGCCACGACGTCATCGGCCTCGACGTGGTGGGGGCCCGCGGGCCCGGCTTCGTCCAGGTCGACCTCACCGACTACGGACAGGTCGTCGACGCCCTGACCGCGGTGAACGACCGCCACGACGGGTTCGACGCGGTCGTGCATCTCGGCGCGATCCCGGCCCCCGGCATCCGCTCCGACGTCGCGACCTTCCACAACAACATGACCGCCACGTTCAACGTGTTCTGGGCCGCGGTGCGGCTCGGCATCCGCCGGATCGTGTACGCGTCGAGCGAGACGGTGCTCGGCCTGCCGTTCGACGTGCCGCCGCCCTACATCCCCGTCGACGAGGAGTACGCGCCGCGCCCCGAGTCGGTCTACTCGCTCGTCAAGACTCTCGAGGAGCGTATGGCGGTGGAGCTCGTCCGCTGGCACCCCGACCTGTCGATCACGGGCCTGCGGTTCTCGAACGTCATGGTGCCGGAGGACTACACGGCCTTCCCGTCGTACGACGACGACGCGACCAAGCGCAAGTGGAACCTGTGGGGGTACATCGACGCCTGCGACGGCGCGCAGGCCGTGGAGCGCGCTCTCGAGGTCGCGCCGCCCGGGTTCGAGACGTACATCATCGCCGCGGCCGACACCGTCATGTCGCGCCCGAACGCCGAGCTCGTCGCCGAGGTGTTCCCCGGCGTGCCGCTGGCCCGCGAGTTCGGCGAGCACGAGACGCTCCTCGCGATCGGCAAGGCGCGGCGTCTGCTCGGCTACGACCCGCAGCACTCGTGGCGGGACCACGTCTCGGGATCATGAGCGAAGACCCGCGCCTCGCCGCCGCCCGGTACCGCGCCGCCCACAGCGGCGAAGACGCCGACACGGAGGGGGATGCCGCGCACGCTGCGCGGGCGTACTCGGCGGCCGATCGCGCGGCGGTCGTCGAGACGGCGATCCAGCAGGCGATCCGCCGCGGCGAGTTCGACGACCTGCCGGGTGCCGGCAAGCCGCTGCCCGGGCTCGGCGACCATCACGACCCCGATTGGTGGATCCGCCGCAAGATCGAGACCGAGCAGCTCACCGGGCTCGGTCCGCCGGCGCTCATGCTCCGCGTCGAGAGCGAGGGGCTGGAGGCGAGCCTCGACCAGCTCACCCGCGAGTCTGAGGTGCGGGACGCGCTCGACGACTTCAACCGCCGCGTCGTCGAGGCCCGTCGTCAGCTGCTCGGAGGCCCGCCGGTGGTCACGCCGACGCGCGACGTCGAGGCGGAGGTGGCGGCGTGGGCGCTGCGCCGCAAGGCCCGCGCCGCGGCCGAGGCGGACGCGACGGCGGACGGCGGGGATGCCGCACCGCGGCGCCGCCGGCGGTGGTGGCGCCGCACGGAGGCGTAGCCGCGGCATCCCGCCCTCCGTGGACGGCGCAGGGACTCACCGCCGCGGGATCGTCGACCCGCGGATCACCAGGCGCACCGGCAGGTGGTGCGTGCCCTGGCCGATGTCGACGCCGTCGATGGCGTCGAACACGCGCTGCGCCGCCTGGCGGCCGAGCTGCTGCAGGTTGGCGTCGATGCTGGTCAGCTGCGGACGCGAGTTGGTCGCCAGCACCTCCCAGTTGTCGTACCCGATGACTGCGAGGTCGTCGGGGACGCTGCGGCCGAGATCCCGGGCCGTGTCGAGCACGCCGCGTGCGATCTGGTCGGACCCGCAGAAGACCGCGTCGACATCGGGGTGGCGCTGCAGCAGCATGGCCGCGGCATCCCGCCCCCAGTGCTCGGTCCACTCCGAGAACATCGGGTCGCCGACGAGCTCGAGTCCGGCCGCGTCGAGCGCCGCGCGGGCGCCGGCGATGCGGTCCTGCGCCGCCGCGTAGGCCGGGTCGCCCGTGATGTGGGCGATGCGGGTGCGGCCGCACGCGATGAGGTGCTCGATCGCCATGCGTCCGCCGACGTAGTTGTCGGGCGTGAGCGAGAGGTCGCGCGGATCGTCGGACGGCGCGTAGGCGTAGACCACAGGCACCGGGATCTCCTGCCCGAGCGACGGGCGCGGGTCGGTCTGGCGCCCGACGACGATGATGCCGTCGACGCGGCGGCTGAGGAGGGCCTTGAGGTGATGCTGCTCCCGGATCGCGTCGCCGCGCGCGTCGCACAGGAACACGTTGACCTGTCCGGCCCCGAACGCGTCTTCGGCGCCCATCAGGATCGGGATCATGAAGCGGCCCTCGAGGTCGCTCGTGAGCAGTCCCACGGTCCCGGTGCGGCCCGCAAGGAGCCCCTTGGCCATGGCGTTCGGGGTGAACGACAGCTCCTCGGCGGCGCGAAGCACGCGCTGCCGCGTCGCCACCGCGACGTCGTCGCGGTCGTTGAGCGCTTTGGACGCCGTCGCGATCGACACTCCCGCGAGCCTGGCCACGTCGCTGAGCGTGGCGGTCCTCGATCCCGTCTCGTTCGCTGCCACCGGCACCCCCTTCGGTGCTTAAACGTTATCGAAGACACTACTTGACGACACGATAACCCGGGCGATAGCTTGCACGAAATGGCTTTCGGAGATTTCGAAAGCCTCTTGCACCCCAACGCAGCGGTGCCGACCCGATCGGCGTCATCCGCTCGAAGAAGAGCCAGAGGAGACAGTTGCATGATCACCAACCGACGTCGTGCCGCGCTGCGTGCGGCCACGGCACTCGTCACGGCGGGCGCCCTCATCGGCGGCCTCGTCGCCTGCTCGGGGGGCGGCGACACCCCGACCCCGAACGAGTCGATCCCGGCCGAGGGCACCGACGACGGCTCGACGCTCACCCTGTGGACGCGGGCACCCCTCGAGAAGCAGGCCAATCTGCTCGTCGACGCCTACAACGCGTCGCACAAGAACCAGGTCGAGCTCACTGTCGTGCCCAATGACGACTACGTCGCGAAGGTCGGCGCGGCCGCCGGCTCCGGCGGGCTGCCCGACCTGTTCGCCGCCGACATCGTCTACGTGCCCAACTGGGTCGAACAGGGACTGTTCCAGGACCTCAGCGCCCAGATCGACGGCCTCGACTACAAGGACCAGATCAACCAGGGCCACCTGTCGGCGGGCACCGACGCCGACGGCAAGGAGCACGTCCTGCCGTTCGTGCTGGACCTGTCGATGCTGTTCTGGAACAAGGAGCTCTTCACCGAGGCGGGGCTCGACCCCGACAAGGCGCCCGCGACGATGGCCGAGTACGCCGATGCCGCGAAGAAGATCCAGGCGCTGGGCAAGGACGGTGTGTACGGCACCGCGACGGGCCTGAACTGCGGTGGATGCCTCGTCTTCACGTGGTTCCCGAGCATCTGGGCATCGGGCGAAGAGGTCCTGAGCGACGACGGGCGCGAGTCGCTGCTCGCGAACGACGCCGCCAAGGAGGTCTATGACACCTGGCGCGACCTGTGGGAGTCGGGCGCCGTGCTGCCGAGCTCGCAGGACGAGGCCGGTCCGACGTGGACCGCGGGCTTCACCGAGGGCAACGTGGGCCTGATGTTCTACCCCGCGACGCTGCTGTCGTCTACGCCGTTCGACGTGGGCGTGGCGGGCATCCCGGGCGTGGACGGCGGCGCCTCGACGTTCGTCGGCGGCGACGGCATCGGCGTCTCGAAGGACTCGAAGAAGGCCGCCCAGGCGTGGAACTTCCTCACGTGGCTGATGTCGGAGGACGCACAGGTCGGCGTGCTGGCGAAGGACAACGACGTGGTCTCGCGCGCCGACTTCGCCGACAACGAGTACGCGTCGAAGGACCCGCGCCTCGTCACCATCAACCAGGTCGCGGCGCAGGGCGACACCCCTGTGGCGCTCAACTTCCAGCAGGCGTTCAACGCACCCGGCAGCCCCTGGCTGACGCTCGTGCGCAATGCCGTGCTCGAAGGAACCGACACGGTCGACGCCGACAACGACGGCATCACCGAGATCCTCGCGCAGTGACCGACGGCGGTGGCCCGGGCGACCGGGCCACCGCCCCCATCCCCCGGAGAACGACAGCCATGACCGCCGAGACGCTGAGTCCGCCGACGAGTCCCCCGACCGTCCCGCCGCCACGACGCCGCAGCCCGCGCGCACGCCGGGATGCGCTGCGCGGGTGGCTGTACGCCTCGCCGACCGCGCTGTTCGTGGTGTTCGTGTTCCTCGTGCCGCTCGCGCTCGTGCTGCAGATGTCGGCCTCGGACTGGCCGCTGCTGTCGGGCAACCAGGGCTGGAACCTCCCCGAGAACTACGTCGACGCCGTCCAGCACCGCCTGTTCTGGGACGCCACCTGGTTCACGCTGAAGTACACCGTCATCACGACCATCCTCCTCATCGGGCTGGGCCTCGGGCTCGCCCTCCTGGTGCAGGAGTCGACACGGTGGAAGTCGATCCTCCGTACGTCGTTCCTCGTGCCGAGCGCACTCGGGCTGGCCTCGGCATCCCTCCTGTTCTACGTGCTGTACTCGCCGTACGCGGGACCCTTCGCCGACCTGATGCAGTCGTGGGGCTTCACGTTCCTCGGCACGCCGGAGGGCGCGCTGTGGTCCACGGTCTTCCTCATCGTGTGGCGCTACGCAGGCTTCTACATGCTGCTCATGCTGGTGGGCCTGCAGGCGATCCCCGACGACGTGTACGAGGCCGCCCGCATCGACGGCGCCTCGACGTGGCAGACGTTCCGCCGCATCACGCTGCCGCTCCTGCGCCCCACCTTCGCCCTCACGGTCGTGCTGTGCGTGACCGGGTCGCTGCTGGCGTTCGAGCAGTTCTACATCCTCACCAAGGGCGGGCCCGACAACAGCACGATGACGATCGTCCAGCTGATCTACAACGTCGCCTTCCAGGGCCAGAACAACCTCGGCATCGCCGCGGCACTGTCGGTCATCGTGCTGCTCGCCCTGATCCTCATCAACATCGCCCAGCTGCGCGCGTTCCGCCGCACCGACGAGGACTGAGACCTCCCGCCATGTCTGTGCAGACCCTTCCCTCCGCGACCCGGCTCATCCGGGTGCAGCCGTCTCGGCGCGGCCGGCGTTCGCCGGCGATGCGTGTCGTGTTCGGCATCCCGTACGCGGTGCTGACCACCGCGCTCGCGATCATGTTCCTGTACCCGCTCATCTGGACGGCCGTGTCGTCGGTCGCCCCGCGCGCGGGCACCAGCCAGCCCGAGGGCTGGGGCTTCGGCAACTACGCCGCCCTCGCGAACTACCAGGCCGGCATCTGGGTGTACCTCGGCAATTCGACGTTCGTGGCGCTGCTCACGGTGCTGCTCACCCTCGTGGTCTCGACCCTCGGCGGGTACGCGTTCGCGCGCTTCAGCTTCCCGGGCAAGAACCTGCTGTTCCTCACGGTGCTCGCGATCCTGATGGTGCCGTACACGACGCTGCTCATCCCGCTGTACGTGATCCTCAACGCGGTCGGGCTCAGCAACTCCCTCGTCGGCGTGGCGATCGTGCTGACGATGTTCCAGTTGCCGTTCTCGATGTTCATGATGCGGATCTCGTTCGAGTCGGTCCCTCGCGAGCTCGACGAGGCGGCGATGGTCGACGGCGCGACGACCTTCGGGGCGCTCCGGCGCGTGCTGCTGCCGGCCGTCAAGCCGGGCCTCATCACGGTCGGCATGTTCGCCTTCCTCGCGGCCTGGAACGACTTCATGGCGCCCCTCATCCTCATCACCGACACGAACCGGATGACGCTGCCGCTGGCTGTTTCCAACCTCCGCGTGCAGGTGCAGGGCGTCATCGACTACGGCGCGACCGAGGCGGGGGTCGTCGTGCTCGCGCTCCCCTGCATATTGCTGTTCCTCGTGCTGCAGCGCCATTACGTCCGCGGATTCATGTCGGGAGCCTTCAAGGGATGACCATGCAGACCACCACCACTCCTCAGGCACCCGTCGCACCGGTGCGCGGGCGGCTTCGCCCTCTCGGCCAGAGCGAGGTGCGCATCACGGGCGGGTTCTGGGGCGACCGGCAGACGGTCAATGGCAGCGCCACGCTCGAGCACATCCAGTCCCGGCTGGAGTCCGAGGGGTGGCTCGGCAACTTCGACCGCGCGGCTGCCGGCACGCTGCCGGCAGGCCGTCGCGGGCGCGAGTTCTCGGACTCCGAGGTGTACAAGTTCCTCGAGGCGCTCTCGTGGGAGATCGGCCGCACGGGCGACCCCGCGCTGGAGGCCCGGCTGCGCACCGTCGTTGCGCGCGTGGCGGCGGCGCAAGAGCCCGACGGGTACCTCAACACGATGTTCGGCCGTCCCGGGCAGGGCGAGCGCTGGTCCGACCTCGAGTGGGGGCACGAGCTGTACTGCCTCGGACACCTGTTCCAGGCCGCTGTGGCGCGCAGCCGCACCCGGCCGGGTGCCGACGACGGGCTGCTCGGGATCGCCGTGCGCGCGGCCGACCTCGTGTGCGAGGTGTTCGGCGCGGACGGGCGCGACGCGATCTGCGGGCACGCCGAGGTCGAGGTGGGGCTGGCCGAGCTCTCCCGCGCGACGGGCGATCCGCGGTACCTCGAGCAGGCGCGCGTGTTCGTCGAGCGTCATGGCCGCGGCACGCTGCGCGACATCGAGTGGGGCCGCAAGTACTTCCAGGACGACGTGCCGGTGCGCGACGCGGGGTCGCTGCGCGGGCACGCCGTGCGCGCCAACTACCTCGCCGCGGGTGCGGCCGACGTCGCCGTCGACACCGGCGACGACGACCTCCTCGGGGCGCTGCGCCGGCAGTGGGAGCACACCGTCGCGCGCCGCACCTACGTCACCGGCGGTCAGGGCTCGCATCACCAGGACGAGGCTTTCGGCGAGGACTGGGAGCTGCCCGCCGACCGCGCCTACTCCGAGACGTGCGCGGGCGTCGGCTCGATCATGTTCGCGTGGCGCCTGCTGCTCGCCGGCGGGGATCCCCGCCAGGCCGATCTCATCGAGCGCACGCTTTACAACGTCGTGGCGACCTCGCCCGCCCCCGACGGGCGCGCGTTCTTCTACGCCAACACGCTGCATCAGCGGGTGCCGGGCGTGCCCGCCGACCCCGACGAGACGTCGCCGCGCGCCTCCTCGTCGCTGCGCGCGCCGTGGTTCGAGGTGTCGTGCTGCCCGCCGAACGTCGCCCGCACGCTGGCGAGCCTCGACGCGTACGTCGCGACCGCCGACGACGACGGCGTGCAGCTGCACCAGTACGCGCCGGCCTCGGTGCGAACGACGCTCGCCGGCGGCCGCGTCGTGGCGTTCGACGTCGAGACGGACTACCCCGCGTCGGGAGCGGTCCGCGTGGTCTCGCGGGCGGATGCCGCCACCGCCGCCCCGTGGACGCTCACGCTGCGCGTGCCCGCGTGGGCGACCGGCGCCCGGGTGCGCGTGCTGCCCGCAAACGGCGCGGCCGCCGAGGAACGCGCCGCGGCGCCCGGCACGGTCGAGGTGCGCCGCGCGTTCGGTCCGGGGGACGTGGTCGAACTCGTCCTCCCGATCGAGCCGCGGCTCACGGCGCCCGACGCGCGCATCGACGCCGTGCGCGGGTGCGTCGTCGTCGAGCGAGGGCCCGAGGTGCTCGCCCTGGAGTCGGTCGACGTCGGCGAGGACGCCGACGTGTCGCGTCTCGCGCTCGCGTCCGGCGCCCAGCCGTCCGAGCGCGACGGCCGGGTGTGGATCGAGGTGGTGACGCGCGGCGACGACGACGCCGGGTGGCCGTACGGCGGGCCGGACGAGGAGCCGCGGGAGGCGGCATCCCGGACCGTCCCTCTCGTGGCGTACCACGAGTGGGCCGAGCGCGGACCCTCGACGATGCGCGTCTGGATCCCCACGGAGACCTGAGCGGGCGCGCTCAGGGGTTCGGGTTCGTCGCCTTGCCGTCGAGCCACAGGACGTTCGTGACGTCGGAGTGGGTGCCGTCGGTGCCGACGTGCTTCTCGCTGATCTGCGGCCCCTTCGTGATGACGTGCACCAGGGCCATGGCGTGCCCGCGGCCGAGGCCGTAGTCCGCGGCGAGCCACTCGACGATGGGCGCGGCCTTGGTCTTCTCGTCGAAGCCCTTCTCGTGCGCCTCGTCGACGAGCTGGCGCGGCGTGCGCCCGGTCTTGGTCTCGATGTTGTCGAGGTATGCCTGGAACGACATTGTTCTTCTCCTGGT
Source organism: Microbacterium sp. NPDC058389 (assembly GCF_042722305.1). NCBI lineage: Bacteria > Bacillati > Actinomycetota > Actinomycetes > Micrococcales > Microbacteriaceae > Microbacterium > Microbacterium sp. NPDC058389. Next base: position 17,202 of record NZ_JBHXJQ010000014.1, on the reverse strand, counting down.
TGTCTCGGACGCTGTGTTGTCTCAGTTGCTGTCGCCGGGGATGTCGAGCACTCCAGGAGCATCCTTCCACTCCTGGATGATGCGGTCGGAGGCGTGGATGCCGAGGACCCGCAGTCGGCCGGTGCCGCAGTTCTTGAATCCGTGCCACACGTTCGCGGGTCCGGTGGCGGTGTCGCCGGCGACGGCGTGCAGCACGTCGTCGCCGATCGTGATGCGCGCTTCGCCCTCGAGGATCACCCACGTCTCGGGGTACGGGTGGCGGTGGAGGTCGGGGCCTTCGCCGGGCGCGTTGTCGACGTAGAAGTACGACACGGCCGCGTCGTGCTCGGCACCGATGAAGCGGCGGGTGCGCCCGGTGCCGATGCCGAGCGCGGCGGCCGGGACGATGGCGGGGGTTGCGGTGTTCATGTCTTCAGCCTCGTGGGGCGGCATCCCTCGCCCTATAGTTTCGATGTGGATCGAAAGTACGTCGACTTCCTGCTCGCGCCGGACGACCTCACCGCGATCCGGTTCGGCATCTCGCCGGGCCACGAGCTGTGCCACGCGGTGCGCGCGATCCTGCGGCCCGACGAGTACCCGCTGCAGTGGGGGTGGATGCGCGCGAACCGGGGCGCCATCCCCCGCGAGGACTTCGAGGTGCTCGCGCTGCTGATCCGCGACGAGGGCTACTTCCCCGACTTCCTGACCACCACGCCGACGTGGGAGCTCACGCCGGAGGCCGAGGCGGAGCGCCTGCGCGACATCGACGACGAGCGCTTCGCGGTCGACATGACCAAGGTGCTGGTGCGGTCCGAGGGCGCGCGTCGCACCGCCGTGCAGCACATGCTCGACCAGCCCGACCGCGCCCGCGCGATGATCGCCGACGCCTGGCTGTCGGTGTGGAACACCGCGATCGCCCCCGTGTGGCCGCAGCTGGAGCGCCTCCTGCGCGCCGACATCGCGGTGCGCTCGCGCCGCATCGCCGAGAGCGGCATCGGCGACATGGTCGGAACCCTGCACGACCGCGTCGCGTGGGCGGACGGCGCCGTGCGCGTCACCATGCGCATCTGGAGCGAAGTGGTCGACTGCCACGGCAGCGGGCTCGTCCTGGTGCCGTCGGTGATGGGCACGGCCGGATGCTTCGTGCTCACCGAGCCGCCCGCCCAGCCCACGCTGTTCTACCCGGCGCAAGGGGTCACCGCGACATGGGCGCGCGACGCGGCCGACGTCGCCGGGGCGCTGGGCGCACTGCTCGGACCCGCCCGGGCCCGCATCCTGCTCGAGGCGCACGAGCCGCGCACCACCTCGCAGGTCGCCCGCGACACCGGCCTCGCGATCTCGACCGCGTCGCACCACCTGACGGTGCTCCGCGACGCGGGGCTCGTCGCCAGCACGCGCGACGGGGCGCGTGTGCTGCATCGCCGCAGCCCGCTGGGCGAGGCGATGGTCGGCGCGGTGCGGTAGACCCCTGGATGCCGCCACCCGGCCGCTGCCCAGGCGGCCCCGGTAGACTGGCCGGGCCATCCCCGATGTGCATCTACCTGCCCGCGCCGTCCTGCGCGGGGCAAGGCGGCACGATCAGCCGCCGCCGGCGGCCAGAGAGCCAGGAGCAAGATGCACACCGCCATGTCGCCCACCGACACCCGGGCGTCCCGCACACAGCCGCGTGCCGGACGCGGACCGAGCCTCATCCGCGAGGCCGGCTACGCGTACTTCCCGATCGCGCTGATCGCCCGCCTGCCGTTCGCGATGATGGTCGTCGGCATCCTGACCCTCGTCGTGTCGGCGCGCGGCTCGCTCGCCCTGGGCGGCGCGACGAGCGCCATGACGGGTCTCGGCACCGCGCTCGTCGGCCCGCTGCTCGGCGCCGCGGCCGACCGGTTCGGCCAGCGCCGCGTGCTGCTCATCGCCGGGTCGGCGAACAGCGTGCTGCTCGCGGCGATGGCGTGGCTCGCCTTCGCCCCGGTGGCGGATGCCGCCCTGCTCGGTGCCGCGTTCCTCATCGGCGCGACCATGCCCCAGGTGTCGCCGCTCTCGCGCAGCCGCCTCGTGGGCATCATCGGCCGCGCATACCCGAAGGAGCGCCGCACGCCTGTCGTCAACGGCGCGATGGCGTACGAGTCCGCCGCAGACGAGATCGTCTTCGTCTTCGGTCCGGTGATCGTCGGCCTGCTCGCGACGACGCTGAACCCGGCCGCGCCGGTCATCGGCGCCGCCGTCCTCGCGCTCGTGTTCGTGAGCGCGTTCGCACTCCACCCCACCGCCCGCACCGTCTCGGCGCACGACGACGCCCGCCCGGCGCAGGCACCGGCGCGTGAACTGTTCCGCGCCCGCGTGCTCGCCCCGGCCGCCGGTGCGCTCGGCATGGGCCTCTTCTTCGGGTCGATGCTCACGTCGCTCACGGCGTTCATGGCCGAGCGCGGTGTGCCCGAGCAGGCGGGCCTCGTCTACGGGGCGATGGGCATCGGATCGGCGGCGCTCGCCCTGGGCGTCGCGCTCTTCCCGGCCCGGTTCACGCTGTCCGCGCGCTGGCTGACGTTCGCCGCGATCCTCGTCGCCGGCACGCTCGCGCTGCCCTTCGTCGACAGCGTCGGCGCGATCGCCGTCGCGCTGCTGGTCATCGGCGTCGGCATCGGTCCGACGCTCGTCACGCAGTACAGCCTCGCAGCCGCGTACAGCCCGCAAGGCCGATCGGCCACCGTCATGACGATGCTCGGCTCGGCCGTCGTGGTCGGCCAGTCGGCGGCATCCGCCCTCGTCGGCCTGGTCGCCGAGAGCGCGGGGGCGGGCGCGGCACTCGTCGCGCCGGCGGTCGCCGCCGGGGTCGTGCTGGCCGCGGGTGTCTGGAACCTGCTCGCCACCCGCCGCCTCACCCGCGCGCACTGATCCGCGGGCCGGCGCCGCGGCTCAGACCTCGCGCGTGCTGGCGCGCACGATCAGCTGCGGCACACGAGTGGGCGGCGGTGCCGTCGCCTCCTCGTCCTGCAGCTGCGTGAGCACCGCGGCCATGGCATCGCGGCCGAGGCCCACGAAGTCCTGCCGCACCGTCGTGAGCGGCGGCGAGAAGTGTGCGGCCTCGGGGATGTCGTCGAAGCCGACCACGCTGACGTCGTCGGGCACACGCAGGCCGGCATCGGCCAGCGCGTGCAGCAGGCCGAGCGCCATCTGATCGTTCGCGACGAACACGGCCCCGGGCACGCCGGCGCGCACCAGCTCGGCGCCGATGCGGTAGCCCGCCTCGGGCGACCAGTCGCCGCGCTCGGGCTCGCGCCCGGCGATCCCCGCCTCGGCGAGCCGGTCGCGCCACCCGCGCAGCCGCTCCTCGGCGTCCATCGAGCCGTCGGGCCCGGCGATGTGGGCGATGTCGCGATGCCCGGCCGAGAGCAGGTGCGACACCGCGGTGCGCGCGCCCTGGTACTGGTCGAGGGCTACCCGGATGCCGCGTCCTCGCGACTCCGATGCGATCGACACGAGCGGCACGCCGAGCTCCCACCCGTCGAAGGCGTCGAGGGCCGCCCGCTCGGCGGCGAGCAGCACGATCGCCTCGACGTTCTGGCGGATGAGCATCTCGGTCGCCGAACGCAGGGTCGCCGCCGCCGCGTCGGCCGGGTTCGTCGCGATCACGGCGTAGCCCGCGTCGCGCGCGGACTCGTTGAAGTTCAGGACGACGCTCGACGGCCCGTAGTCGGGCAGCCCCGTCGCGACGAGCCCGATGGTGCGGGAGCGCCGCGTCACGAGGGCACGCGCGGCCTGCGACGGCACGTAGCGCAGCTGCGTGATGGCGTTCTCGACGCGCTCGCGGGTGGCGGGGCGCACGTTGGGCAGGTCGTTGAGCACGCGCGACACGGTCTGGTGCGAGACGCCGGCGAGGCGCGCGACGTCGAAGATCGTCGCGACGCGGTTGCGGTCGCCGTTCGCGCTCACGTGCTCCGCTCGCTCCCCTCGGGAGCGTCGTGTTGCGTCCCGTCCCCCATTATCGCGGGATGCCGCCTGCCGCGGCCGAAGGCCCCGCCCGAGCCGCCCGCCGTCATCGTCGCCGCGCCGTCAGCACGCGCTGCAGCGCGATGAACACGAGGAGCAGCACCCCGATGAAGATCTTCGTCCACCACGACGACAGCGTGCCCTCGAACGAGATGATCGTCTGGATGATGCCGAGCACCAGCACGCCGAGCACCGAGCCGAGCACGAACCCGTACCCGCCCGCGAGCAGCGTGCCGCCGATGACGACAGCGGCGATGGCGTCGAGCTCCGTGCCGATCGCGGTGAGCGGGTAGCCCGACAGCGTGTAGAAGGTGAACAGGACGCCCGACAGTCCCGAGCAGAACCCGCTCACGACGTACACGAGCACCTTGGTGCGGGCGACCGGCAGCCCCATGAGCATGCCGCTCTGCTCGCCGCCGCCGATCGCGTACACGGTGCGCCCGAACCGGGTGCGGTGCAGCATCCACACCGCGATCACGACGACGACAACCGCGATCACGACGCTCCACGTGATCGACATGCCCCCGCCGAGCGGCAGGCGGCTGACCGCCAGTGCGATGAAGGCGGGGTCGCTGATGGCGATCGAGCTCTGGCTGATCACGTAGCAGAGCCCGCGAGCGAGGAACATGGCCGCCAGCGTCGCAATGAACGGCTGCACCTTGAAGTAGTGGATCATCAGCCCGACGAGCAGTCCCAGCACGCTCGTCGCGAGGAGGATCAGCGGGATCACGACGACGGGCGGGAGCCCCGCCTGCAGCAGGCTGGCGGCGATCATCGTCGACAGCGCGACGACCGCGCCGACAGACAGGTCGATGCCGCCGGTCAGGATGACGAACGTCATGCCGACGGCGAGCACGATCAGGTACGCGTTGTCGACGAACAGGTTGAGCAGCACCTGGCCGCTGAGGAACCCGGGGTAGCGGATGCCGCCGATCAGGAACACTGCGACGAACAGCACCGCGGTCACGAGCACGGGCCCGTACTTGGGGCTGGTGAACGCGTCGCGCACGCGCGCGCCGAAGCCGGTGGGCTTTCGTGCCGCGCCGCGGGCGGGGAGGGTCGGCGGGGCCGGAGTGAGAGTCGTCATGCGGATGCCACGCCCTTTCCTGCGCGGACGGCGAGGCTTCGCCGGAACGATGCGAGCGCCTGGTTGGTCGTCGGCGACTGCAGCAGACAGACGACGGTGACCACGGCGGCCTTGAACACCATGGTCGCGATCGGCGGGATGCCGACCGTGTAGACCGTGGTCACGAGCGTCTGGATGACCAGCGCCCCGACGAGCGTGCCGGCGAGCGAGTAGCGGCCTCCCGCGAGGGAGGTGCCGCCGATCACCACGGCGAGGATCGCGTCGAGCTCGATGAACAGCGCGGCGTTGTTGGCGTCGGCGGCCATCGTGTTGGCCGTGAGGATGAGTCCCGCGACCGCGGCGCACACGGCCGAGAACGTGTACACGGCGAACAGCAGGCCGCGCGCCCGGATGCCCGCCTGGCGGGACGCCTCGGGGTTGATGCCGACGGCCTCGATCATCATGCCGAGCGCGGTGCGGCGCGTGAGCGTCGCGGCGAGCGCGAAAACGGCCGCGGCGATGTAGACGGCGATCGGGATGCCGAACCAGAAGCCCGAGCCGAGGGCCTTGAACGGCGGGCTCGTCACGGTGAGGATCTGGCCCTCGGTGATGAGCATCGCGACGCCGCGCCCCGCGGTCATGAGGATGAGGGTGGCGATGATGGGCTGGATGCCGAGCACGGCCACGAGGAAGCCGTTCCACACTCCCAGCACGAGCGAGATGAGCAGGGCCACGACGATCGCGACGGCGACGGTCGCCGGGTTGCCCGGATCGGGCGAGCCGAGCAGGATGCTGCACGCCACTGCGCCCGAGATCGCGGCCACGGCCCCGACCGACAGGTCGATGCCGCGCGTCGCGATGACCAGCGTCATGCCGATCGCGACGATGAGCGTCGGGGCGCCGTTGCGCAGGATGTCGATGAGGCTGCCGTACAGGTTGCCGTCGCGCACGGTGATGGAGAAGAAGCCGGGCACCGCGATCACGTCGATGATCAGCAGCACTGCCAGCATCACGAGCGGCCAGAACAGCCGGCTCGCGGCGAGGCGGGCCAACAGAGCGGTCATGCGGGTTCCTCCGCGGTCGCAGGGGTGGGATCGGGCACGGTGTCGGCGTCGTCGCTGCCGTCGGCGATGAGGGCGAGCAGGCTGTCGACGGTGAGGTCCTCGTTGGCGAGGTCGGCCACCTTGCGGCGGTCGCGCATCACGACCACACGGTGGCTGAGTCGCAGCACCTCTTCGAGCTCCGCCGAGATGTAGACGACGCTCATGCCGTTCTCGGCGAGGCTCACGACGAGCTTCTGGATCTCGGCTTTGGCGCCGATGTCGATGCCGCGCGTCGGCTCGTCGAGGATCAGCAGGCGCGGCGCCACCGCGAGCCAGCGGGCGAGCAGCACCTTCTGCTGGTTGCCGCCCGAGAGGTTGCGCACGACGGCGTCGGCGTCAGCGGGCCGGATGCCGAGAGCCTGGATGTAGCTCTGCGCGAGCTCGTCCTGTCGCTTCTTGGGAATGGGGCGGAACCAGCCGCGATCGGCCTGCAGCGCGAGGATGATGTTGTCGCGCACGGTGAGCTCGTCGACGATGCCCTCCGAACGGCGGTTCTCGCTGGAGAAGGCGATGCGCCGCGACAGCGCCTGTCGCGGGCTGCGCAGCCGCGTCGCGTCGTCGCGGACCGTCAGCGTGCCGCTGTCGACGCGGTCGATGCCGCCCAGAAGGCGGGCGACCTCGGTGCGTCCGGAGCCGAGGAGGCCCGCGAAGCCGACCACCTCGCCCTCGTGGATCGTCACGTCGACGGGACTCACCGCGCCTCGGCGACCGATGCCCCGGGCCTTCAGGAACACGGTCGGGTCGCCGGCATCCGATTCGGATTCGCGGACGCGCTGCTCGAGGTCGTCGAGCGTGGTGATCTCCTTGCCGATCATCTTCTGCACGAGGTCGATGCGCAGGAGCTCGGGGGTCAGGTACTCGCCGACGAGCCGGCCGTTGCGCAGCACCGTGAGGCGGTCCGCGATCTCGTACACCTGGTCGAGGAAGTGCGACACGAACAGGATCGCGACGCCCGCCTCCTTGAGCGAGCGGATGATGCGGAACAGCTCGGCCACCTCGTCGGCGTCGAGGCTCGACGTGGGCTCGTCGAGGATCAGCACGCGCGCGTCGATGTTGATGGCGCGGGCGATGGCGATCAGCTGCTGGATCGCGAGCGAGTGCGCGCCGAGGAGCGACCCGGGGTCGACGTCCAGCCCGAGTCCGGCGAGCACCTCGCGCGCCCGCGCCCGCATGCGGCGCGTGTCGATCGCGCCGAAGCGGCGCGGCTCGCGGCCGAGCATGATGTTCTCGGCCACCGACAGGTTGGGCAGGAGGTTGACCTCCTGGTACACCGTCGAGATGCCGGCGTCCTGTGCCTGCGCGGTCGAGTGGAACCACACCTCCTCGCCGCCGAGCACGATCGTGCCCGAGTCGATCTGATAGACGCCGGTGAGCGCCTTGATGAGGGTCGATTTGCCGGCGCCGTTCTCGCCCATGAGCGAGTGCACCTCGCCCGGGAACATGCGGAACGAGACGGTGTCGAGTGCCTTCACACCGGGGAACGAGATCGAGATGTCGGTCATCTCGACGACGGGCTCGGGGGCGCCGTCGGGGGCGGGCGGGCGCGTGTGGTCGGTCATCCTGGGTTCTCCGTCGAACGGGGACTTCGGCGTGACGAGGGACGGATGCCGCGGCATCCGCCCCTCGTGCGCGCTCAGTACTTGCGGTCGGGCAGGGCCTCGATGGCCTGCTCCTGGGTGAACGTCGTCTCTTCGGTGATGATGCGCGGCTCGACCGTGCCGCCGTCGTTCAGGGTCGTGATGATGTCGACGAGCTGCGCGCCGAGCAGCGGCGAGCACTCGACGATGAAGTTGATCTTGCCATCCGCGAGCGCCTGCATGCCGTCGTGCACGGCGTCGACCGTGACGATCTTGATGTCCTTGCCCGGGACGAGACCTGCGGCCTCGATCGCCTCGATCGCGCCGAGGCCCATGTCGTCGTTGTGGGCGTAGACGAGGTCGATGTCGGGCTGCGACTTGAGCATCGCCTCCATGACCTGCTTGCCGCCGGCACGGGTGAAGTCGCCGGTCTGGCTCGCGACGACCTTGAGGTTCTCGTTCTGACGGATGACGTCGGCGAAGCCCTCGGCACGGTCGATCGCGGGAGCGGCGCCCGTGGTGCCCTCCAGCTGCACGATGTTGACCGGCCCGGTGGCGTCCTTGTACTCGTCGAGCGTCCAGAGTCCGGCCTTCTTGCCCTCCTCGATGAAGTCCGAGCCCAGGAACGACACGTAGAGCGACGTGTCCTTGCTGTCGACGGCACGGTCGGTGAGGATCACCGGGATGCCGGCGGCCTTGGCCTCGTTGAGCACGGCGTCCCAGCCGGTCTCGACGACGGGCGAGAAGGCGATGTAGTCGACGCCCTGCTGGATGTACGACCGGATCGCCTTGATCTGGTTCTCCTGCTTCTGCTGGGCGTCCGAGAACTTGAGTTCGATCCCGGCCTCCTTGAAGGAGTCCTGGATGTCTTTCGTGTTGGCGGTGCGCCAGCCGGACTCCGCGCCGACCTGGGCGAATCCGACGACCAGGTCGCCGACCGCCTTGGGGCCGTCGCCGCCGGCGCTGTCGCCGCCGTCGCCCGAGCTCGCGCAGCCCGCGAGGCCGAGGATCAGCGCAGCGGCTGCGGCGATCGAGAGCAGCTTCTTCATGTGAGTGAACCTCTCTGTTCAGGTGGGGTGCGGCGCGTTCCGCCGTGCACCGGAGGGATGCCGCATCGCTGTGGTTCCGGCGGGCCGACGGTGGCCGCGATTCAGGATGTTAGCGCTCACTGTTAGCGCTCACAAGACCTGAACGCCCGTCATCATGCAACGAACACGTAACGGATGTGAGCGCAAACATTCGGGCGCTCAGATGCCGGGCGGCGATCCGCAGGCCACCGGGTGGAGTGATCGCGCCGGACGCGCGGCGTACTTCAGGGTCCAGACTGGGCCAGGAGCCGGCGGATCTCGGCGTTCGTCGCCTCGGACTGCTCCAGCAGGGCCTGCAGGCGCGCGGCATCGACGCCGGCCACGGCGTCCGCCTTCGCCACGGCGTCGGCGTCGGCGTCCGCAGCAGGATCGGCGGCAGCTCCCGCCCCCTTGGCCACGGCGCCCGCGACGGCTCCGGCGGCGACGCCTCGCGACGCGGCGTCCGCGAGCGTGGCCGCCGCGGCGTCGGCGCCGGCGGCGGCAGCGGAGGTCTCGCCCGCCGCGGGGGCGGCGGCAGCGGAGGTCTCGCCCGCCGCGGGGGCGGCGGCATCCCCCTCGCCGTCGGCGGGAGCGTCGGCCTTCGACGGCCCGAGGAACAGGTTCGCGAGGTAGCCGGTGAACGTGCCGAAGATGCCGACGCCGACGATGATGATCATCGAGCCGAGCAGTCGCCCGAGGTTGGTCACCGGGAAGGTGTCGCCGTAGCCGACGGTGGCGATCGTGACGATCGTGTACCAGAGCGCGTCGGATGCCGTCGTGATGTTGGAGCCTTCGGCGTGCTCCTCGATCGCCAGCATCGTGATGCTGCCGAACTGCAGCACCAGGATGCCCATGAGCAGCAGGGTCATCAGGGCGCTGTTGGCGCGATCCTTGACGAGCGTGCGCACGAGGCTGCGCACACCGAGCTTGCGCAACAGACGATAGACGCGCATCAGGCGGAAGATGCGCAGGATCTTGAACTCGGCGAACGGCAGGCTCGCCAGCAGGTCGGCCCAGCCGAAGTCGCGGAAGAAGTACCTGCTCGCCGACGGCGCCGTGAAGATCCGGTAGATGAAGTCGATCAGGAAGATGACGCTGAACAGGCCGTTCATGACGCTCAGCACGGTCTGCAGCGACGGGTCGCTGCGAAACACGTACACCAGCACGAGGTTCAAGATCGACAGGATCGACAGGACCCCGATGAAGATCTCGTACGCGGTGTTCTTCAGTTCCGAGCGGACCTTCTTCGGCTTCGCGCTCCTGGCCATCGTGCCCGCCCCTCCGACTCGATCACGGGCCGGAGTGCCGCCCGCGGGCACCATTGTGGCGCATCGCGGAGCGGCGCAACGTCAGGCGCGGTCGGCGATGCGCTCCCCCGCCTCGACGCGGACCGCGAGTCGGTTGTTGAGCGGCGGCAGCGGGCACACGTAGTGGTCGCTGAATGCGCACGGCGGCAGATAGGCGCGGTTGAAGTCGACGGTGACGGTGCCGTCGGCCGCGGGCACGTCGATCGGCAGGAACCGGAACCGGTAGGCGTCGACATTGCTGGTGCCGTCGGCGATCACGGCCTCGAGCTCGTCGTCGAGGTCGCCCCACACCGTGAGCTCGACGGCCTCGCCACCCACCTCGAGGGCGATGGTGCCGACAGCCGGCTCTTCACGCTCATAGCCGTCGACGCTCTCGATCACGATCGACTGCCCTTCGGCCGCCGGGTGGAAGACGCCGGCGACGGCCCAGGCGTCGTCCTCAGGGAACGAGAGGATGCCGCGCAGCGAGGTGCGTCCGGGCGCCTCGGGGTCGAACACGCGCAGCGCCGGGGCGCCGCCGCGGTTGATGGCCTTGAGCCGCAGCGCGCCCACGTCGAGGTGCTCGCCGGCCGACAGCGTCACCTCGGACGCCTCCCCCGGAAGACCGGTCCCCACGACGCGGCCGTCCTCGCCGCGCCACAGCCCGGGCGCGCCGTCATAGGCGCGCGGCTCGGCATCCAGCCAGTGCGTGTGGCGCAGCGCCGCGGTGCCGTGCGGGGCCGAGACGACCGCCCAGCGCTGGTCGGTAGCGGAGGGGGCTTCGACGGCAGCGGCGTCGGGGGTGCTCACGGGCGAGGTCATACTCCATCCCAACACGTCTCCCGGGGCGGAATTCCCCAGCGCCGCCTGTCACGTCATGCGGCGTCACGCCCATTACCTTGCACTTCTAGGTAACTTGTACTTCTATGTACCTAGCTGTTCTAGGTGTTCATGAGGGAGACGAGATGAAGATCGGCAAAGACCTGGTCGCTGCGGCGGCGACGCCGATGGTGCTCGGCATCCTCGCCGAAGGCGAGTCGTACGGGTACGCGATCCTGCAGCGCGTGGGCGAGCTGTCGGGCGGTGAACTCGAATGGAGCGACGGCATGCTGTACCCGCTCCTGCACCGGCTGGAGCGGCTGGGCCACGTCGAGTCGTCATGGGGCGCCTCGCCGAGCGGCCGCCCGCGAAAGCACTACCGGCTCAGCCCCGAAGGACGCGCGGCGTTCGCCGAGCAGCGACGCCAGTGGAGCGTCGTCAGCAAGGCGCTGCAGCAGGTGTGGCCTGGGCGCGACGGCGCCGACCGCAAGAACGGCACCGACTTCTTCGGCGCCCCTGCGCTCGGAGGTGCCTGACATGGGCGATGACCTCGACCCGCGCACCGAGGAGCAGATCTCGACCTGGCGCGCCTACGTGTCGCGACGGGAGGCGATCGACGGCCGGGACGTCGACGAGCTCGAGGATCATCTGCGCGGCGAGATCGGCCGGCTGGCGGCATCCGGTCTCGACGCCGACGAGGCGTTCCTCGTGGCCGTGAAGCGACTCGGCGGGCTCGACGACCTCTCGCGCGAGTTCGCCCGCGAGCACTCCGAGCGCCTGTGGAAGCAGCTCATGCTCGCCGACGAGCCGGCCGCCCCGCGCGCCGGCGGACTGGCGCTGGCCGTCGGGCTCGCGATCGGCGCCGCGGTCGCCGTCAAGGTGCCGGCGCTGTTCGGCATCGGCTTCGCGGACCCCGGCGACTTCTACCCGCGCTTCCTGCCGCTGCTGATCCTGCCGTTCGTGGCCGTGTACTTCCTGGTGCGCCGGCGGGCGACGGTCGCGACGGTCGCGGTGGTCGCCGCGCCGTTCGTCGCGGCGGCCGTGCTCATGGCCGTCTACCCGTTTCAGCCCGACGCCGCCACGCTCGTGCTCGCGACGACGCACTGCGCGGTCGCGCTGTGGCTGGTGATCGGCATCGCCTACGTCGACGGACGCGTGCGCTCCAGCCGTGCGCGCATGGACTTCATCCGCTTCACGGGCGAATGGGTCGTGTACCTCGCGCTCATCGCCCTCGGCGGTGGCGTGCTCATCGCTCTCACGATGGGCGTGTTCGCCGCGATCGGCGTGGACGCCGCCGAGTTCACGCAGGAGTGGATGCTGCCGTGCGGCGTCGCCGGAGCCGTCGTGGTCGCGGCCTGGCTCGTCGAGGCCAAGCAGAGCGTCATCGAGAACATCGCCCCGGTCCTGACGAAGCTCTTCACGCCGCTGTTCACGCTGCTGCTGCTGGCCTTCATCGTCGCCGGCATCGTGCAGGGGGTCAGTACCGCCTCGGGCGTCGAGGTGTTCGGGCAGCGCGACCTGCTGATCCTGTTCGACGTCGTGCTCGTGGTGGTCGTCGGACTGCTGCTGTATGCCCAGTCGGCGCGCGATCCGCTCGCCCCGCCGTCGTGGTTCGACCGCATGCAGCTGGTGATGGTCGCCGCGGCGATCGTCGTCGACCTCATGGTGCTGATCGCGATGATCGGCCGCATCGCGGAGTGGGGTGCGAGTCCCAACAAGCTCGCCTCGCTCGGGTTGAACGTCATCCTGCTGGCGAACCTCGCCGGGGCCGCGTGGCTGCAGTTGCGCTTCGCGATGCACCGTGCGCCGCTGGAGCGTCTGGAACGCTGGCAGACGGGATTCCTCCCGGTCTACCTGGCGTGGGCGGCCATCGTGGTCGTCGTGTTCCCGCCCGCCTTCGGGTACGTATGAGGACGGTGGATGCCGCGGCCGCCGGCATCCCCGTCCCTTTCACCATGTCGGCACCAGGCCATAGCCTCGGGACATGCACACGTGGGTGCTGCACGTCGACCTCGACCAGTTCATCGCGGCGGTCGAGATCCTGCGTCGGCCGGAGCTGGCCGGCAAGCCGGTGATCGTGGGCGGCCGGGGCGATCCCACCGAACGCGCGGTCGTATCGACGGCGTCGTACGAGGCGCGCGAGTTCGGCGTCGGGTCGGGCATGCCGCTGCGCATCGCGGCGCGGAAGATCCCGGATGCCGTCATCCTGCCCGTCGACGCGCCGACGTACCTCGCCGCGTCCGAGGAGGTCATGGCGACCCTGCGCGACCAGCCGGGCGCCGTCGTGCAGGTGCTCGGGTGGGACGAGGCATTCGTCGGCGTCGAGACGGACGACCCGGAGGGGTATGCCCGCCGGTTGCAGGCGGACGTGCTGGAGCGGACGCGGCTGCACTGCAGCGTGGGCATCGGCGACACCCTCGTGCGCGCGAAGGTGGCGACGGGCTTCGGCAAGCCGCGCGGTGTCTTCCGGCTCACCGCCGGCAACTGGCTCGACGTGATGGGCGGGCGTCCGGTCGTCGACCTGTGGGGCGTCGGCTCGAAGGTGTCGAAGCGGCTGGGGCTGCTCGGCATCCGCACGGTGTCCGAGCTCGCCGCCGGCGACGAGGACGCGCTGGTGGCCGAGTTCGGGCCCAAGATGGGGCTCTGGTACCGGCAGCTCGGTCGCGGCGACGGCAGCTCCGTCATCGACGACACCCCGTGGGTGGCGCGCGGCCACAGCAAGGAGACGACGTTCCAGACCGACATCGTGGATCCCGCCGACATCGAGCGCGAGGCGAGGCGCCTGCTGGATCAGGTGCTCGCCGAGGTCGCCGCCGACGAGCGGCCCGTCGTCGGGCTCGGGCTCAAGGTGCGCTACGCGCCGTTCCTTACGAAGACGTTCACGAAGAAGGTCGCCTCGACCTTCGACCGCGACACCGTGATCGCACGGGCGATGGAGCTGGTCGCCAAGATCGAACCCGGCCGCCCGATCCGACTGCTCGGCATGCGCGCCGAGATGGCGATGCCCGACGACGCGCGCGACGGCCACACCCCGACCCGCAGCGGCTGGTGACCGACTGTCAGAGGCGAGGTCGATCTCCGGACTCCCGCTCCCTGAACCTGTCGACAGGCCCGGCGATCGATCTCCGGACTCCCGGTCCCTGAGCCTGTCGAAGGGCCGCACCCACCTTTCCGGCGCCTCGACGAAGACACGCCCCGCTCCGGGCTCTGGAGTTCCGCTCCTCCACACAGGTGGACTCGGGGCGCCGCTCCACAGATCGATGGCCGCCGTCTGCGAGCGGTGGTCGTGCACGCGATCGTGAACGTATGGCTTGGACGTACATTCTTCGCTGCCGGGACGGGAGCTACTACACGGGCAGCACGGAGAAGCATCCAGACGTGCGACTCTGGGAGCACAACAACGACGATGAGCTCGCCGCAGCGTTCACACGCAAGCGTCGACCGGTCGAGTTGATCTACGCGGAGGAGTTCGCGCGGGTCGATGAGGCGTTCCGTCGTGAGAAGCAGTTGCAGGGCTGGTCACGCGCCAAGAAGGATGCGCTGATCGAGAGGCGGGGCGCAGACCTTCCTGCTCTGTCTCGGTCTCGACAACGCCGGTAGACCCGGCACCCGAGGCAGGATCCCGTCGCGCAGAGACTGGACGCTTCGACGGGCTCAGCGACCGCAATTGTCCCCTCCACGAGCTCCACGTTTCGACAGGCTCAGCGACCGCACAAGGCCGATCTACGAACTCCACGCTTCGACAAGCTCAGCGACCGGAACGTGGAGTACCCGTCATCGGGCGGTGGTCAGAGGCGTGGGTCGATCGCGACACGGACGTCGGCGCCCGTCGCGGCGTGCTCCAGGGCGGCGTCGAGGTCGGCCAAGGGGTGCGGGCGCCCGACGAGCTGCGCGAACGGGTAGCGGTGGGCGTGCTCCTGCAGGAACGCCACCGCCCCCGCGAGATCGTCGGCGTCGTAGTTGTGCACGCCGCGGACCGTCGTGAGGTTGCGCACGGTGTGTTCGGGGTCGAGCGCGTACGCCGGGCCCGGCGATACGCTGCCGACGAGCACGACGACCCCACCAACGCCGATGCCGTCGAACGCGAACGCCACGGCGCTGGCCGCGCCCGACGCCTCGACCGCGATCGTCACCTCGCGCGCCCGCAGCCGTCGGAGCGCCCGGGCAAGCGCACCGGGCTCGACGGGATCGATCATCGCCGCGGCACCGAACGAGCGTGCCAGGGTGCGCCGCGCGGGGTCGGGGTCGGCGACCACGACGCGGGCCCCCGCTCCTGAGGCGATCGCGGTCGCGGTGAGGCCGATGAGCCCCGCCCCGGTCACGAGCATGACCGCGCCGTCAGGGTCGACGACATCGGCGGCCCGGTCGACCGCCGCCCACGCCGTGGCCGCCGCACACGTGGCCGGCGCGAGCACGGCCGCGGGCAGCGTCTCGCCCACGCGCACGATCGCCGTTCCGGCGCGCAGGTGCACGTGGGTCGCGAACCCGCCTGACAGCTCCCAGCGCGGCGCCACGCGTTCGTGGCCGTACTTGAGCAGCTGCCGGCACTTCTGGTGCAGGCCTCGCGCGCACCGGTCGCAGCGGCCGCACGAGGCCATGATCGACCACACGACGCGGTCGCCCACGGCCAGGCGCACGCCGTCGGTGGCACGCACGTCGTCGAGCACCGCGACGATGCGCCCGACGAACTCGTGACCCAGCACGAGCGGGGTCGGCGCCTTGCGATGACCCGCGACGGTGTGCACGTCGGACCCGCACACGGTGGCGAGTTCGACCTCGACGAGCACGTCGCCCTCCGCGAGCCGAACACCCGGGACGGCGATGGTCTCGTGCCGCCGCCCGTGCCCGAGCCACACCATGGCGGTCGCCGGCGGCGAGAGCGCGACGTCGCGCGCTGCCGTCGCCGGCACGGCGACCGGCAGGGCCACGTCAGGCGTCGATTCCGAACGGCGCGGCCAGTCCCAGCAGCTCGGGCAGCCGCGTGACGTCGTCCACGACGGCATCCGCTCCCGCATCGGCGAGCGCGTCGCGGTCGTGGGCGCCGGTCAGCACGCCCACCACGAGTCCTGCCCCGGCGGCACGTCCCGAGGCGATGTCGCTGGTCGTGTCGCCCACGACGACGACGGATGCCACACCCGACGCCTGCGTGCGCAGCAGCGCCGTCAGCACGAGGTCGGGCGCGGGCCGGCCGCGGCCCGCGTCGACGGGCGACAGGGCGGCGTTCACGAGGGGACGCCAGCCGAGGCCGTCGAGGATGGCGTCGCGGGTCGCGGGGGCGAACCCGGTCGTGAGCACGACCGAGAGCCCGGCCGCGCGCAGCGCCTCGAGGGTCTCGCGCGCACCGGCGATCGGCTCGACGCCCTCCGTCGCGATGAGGTCGGCGTACGCGCGCTCGAACGCGGCGGTCGCCTCCTCGGCGCGCACGACGTCGCCGCCGGCGAGGTGGGTGAACACGTCGATCTTGGACTGGCCCATCGTGCGACGGACGTAGTCGAGGGCGTCGGCCCACGGCATCCGCTCCGCGACGCCGGTCTCGGCGGCGGCGCGCTCGAACGCCCGCTCGACGACGCCGTCGTCGCGCACGGTGGTGCCGGCCATGTCGAGCACGACGAGCTCGACGGGGGCGAGCGGGCGGGAGGAGGCGGGGGCGGCGCTCACGTGGGCGGCGGCGGGGACGGTCATCGGGGGGATCCTTCCGTGGCGGGGGTGGAGGCGGACTCGGCGACGGCGCCGAGGCGGGGGGCGAGGGTGGTCTCGGCAAGGCCGAGTCCCGTGGTCATGCCGATGCCGGTGGTGGCGGCGAGCACGATCACGTCGGGTTCGGGCTCGGCGACGAGGAAGTCGGCGGGGCCGCTGGCGTACACGCCCTGCCACCGCTCTACGACGCGGGGGCGGGCGCCGAACAGCGCCTCGAACTCCTCGAGCAGGAGGTCGGCGGCCGTCTCGGGCTGGAACGGCGGGATGCCGGCGCCCTTGCAGTGCGTGTCGCCGACGATCACCGTGCCATCGGGCAGCTGCGTGTACATCTGGTTGAGGTCGAGCGCGGCCAGATCCGGACGCTCAGCGTGCAGCCGTTCGCGCACGGCGCGGGCGGCGTCGAGCCCCGCGAACCGCCCGTACCGTACGAGCGACCATCCCGTCAGCAGTGGAGCGGGAACGGATGCCGCCTCCGCGCGCACGCGCAGCATGTCGAGGCCGCAGCGCACGACGCCGACGGACTCGGCGAGCTCCGGCAGCAGCTGGTCGAGGTCGTGGTTGACGGCGACGACGACGAGTGCGGCATCCACGGGTCCTCGCGTCGTCTCGACGCGGCCGGTGCGGACG
>NZ_JBHXJQ010000013.1:0-124796 GCF_042722305.1 Microbacterium sp. NPDC058389 | reverse complement strand
CCCTGGATCGCGTACGAGTCCTCGACGGTCGCGTCGGGGTAGCGGGCGGTGATCCGCGGGATCACGCCGTGCGTGCGGTCGGCCTCGGCCAGCTCAGCCGCGATCGTCGCGATGACCTCAGTGGGCAGCATCCACTCATCTCCTCAGCGGGCGTCGAACCGGGCGCGCCATTGCGCGTTCATCGGGAACAGGCCGTCGAGCGCGTGGCCCTCGGCGACGCGGGCCGCGACCCACTCGTCCTCGGCCTCCTGTGCGAGACAGGCGTCGGCCACCTCGCCGGCGAGGGCCGGCGGGATCACGATCACGCCGTCGTCGTCGCCCACGATGACATCGCCCGGCTGCACGGTGGCGCCGCCGCAGGCGATCGTCACGTCGTGCTCCCAGGGCACATGACGGCGTCCGAGCACCGCGGGGTGCCCCCCTCGCGAGAACACGGGCAGGTCGATCGCCGCGACCGTCGCATGGTCGCGCACACCCCCGTCGGTGACGATCCCTGCCGCGCCACGTGACCGGGCGCGCAGCGCGAGGATGTCGCCGAGAGTCCCGGAAGACGCGTCACCGCGGGCCTCGATCACGATCACCTCGCCCGGCTCGACGGCGTCGAACGCGCGCTTCTGCGCGTTGTGGCCGCCGCCGTGCGTAGCGAACAGGTCTTCGCGCAAGGGCACGAACCGGAGTGTTCTGGCCGTGCCGACGATCTTCGCGCCGGGGGTGTCGGTGCGGAGGCCATCGAGGAAGACCTGATGGATGCCGCGCAGCCGCAGCTGCTGCGACAGCCCCGCGACGGGGCTCGCGGTGAGCTTCGCGCGAAGCTCGGGAGTGAGTGTCATGCGTCTCCTTGCGAGGGGGTGAGCCAGGCGACCAGGTCGACGTGGATCCGCGCACCGCCGTCGAGGGACGCTGCGAGCACCTGGCGCGCGGGCAGGGTGGTGGGGTCCGCGAACATCTCGGTCCAGGCGCGGTTGAGCGCGGCGCGGTCGCGGTAGTCGACGAGGTGCACCGTGAGCTTGACGATGTCGTCGGTCGTGCCGCCGGCGGAGGCCATGACAGCACGCACCAGGGCGAACACGTTCGCGACCTGGGCTTCGAGCGTGTCGGGCATCGTGCCGGTGACCGGATCCTTCCCGGTCAGCGCGCCCGACATCAGGAGCGGGCCCACCCGGCTCGCCGCCGGCACCGGATTGGCGTGGGCGAACGAGTCGAGGTGGATCGCTCGGCGCCCGTTCATCGCACGGCCCCCGAATCGGCGGGCGCCTTGGCGTCGTAGGCCGCGACGGCCTCGAGCGTGTTGAGCTCGTGGCGGCGGGCGGCGGTCTCCAGATCGTCCCCCCGCGCGCCGGCGCGGATGAGGCCGAGCAGGGCGGCATGCTCGTCGACGGACTCCTTGGCCCGCCCCGGCGCGTGCCAGTACACCGAGCGCCGGATCAGGTCCATCCGCATCCACTCGGACCGGACGAGGCCGAGCAGATGCTCGTCGTCGCACCGCGAGCACAGCACATCGTGGAACTCGTGGTTCAGCCGCCCGAACCGCTGCAGGTCGAAGTCCGCGAGCGCCTGCGTCATCTGCGCATTGAGGTTCTCGGCGTGAGCGAGGTCGTGCGCGGTGAGGTGCTCGGACGAGAGGGCCGTCGCAAGGCCCTCGAGTCGTGCGAGAAGCCGGATCGTCCGCATCCACTCGCCACGGTCGAACCGCCGCACCACGGCCCCCGAATTCGGCACGATCTCGACCCACCCCTCCGCCTCCAGCCGTCGCAGCGCCTCCCGCCAGGGCACGGAGCTGATGCCGTGCTCGCGGCCGAGCTGATCGATGACGAGCCGGTGGCCGGGCGAGAAGGTGCCGTCCGCGATGCTCGACTTCAGGATCTCGTATGCCTGCTCGGACTTGGTGGGATGCTTCGTCACTCGCCGGCCCGTCGGTCGTTCCACTGGGCGATCAGGGCCTTGCCGTAGTCGTTGCCGTTCGGGGCGCGCAGCGTCGTGTGGACGTGGAACCGCGCGGGCAGCCGGTTGCTGAGCCAGACCCCGGCGTGGTGGTCGAGCTCGGCGAGGATCACCGGCGAGTGGATGCGCAGGTAGAAGGGCGTCGAGCCGTCGGTCGCCCCGTACCACGACACGTGGGTGTGCTCGAGGTGCGCGTCGAACTCCGCGAGCGCAACGGCGCGCTGGTCGTCGCGGTAGAGCACGAGGACGTCCGCGACCAGGCGTCGCAGGGTCGCCTGCTGGCCGTCGTCGAGCGCGACCGCGCTGATGCCCTCATACGGGACGACGCGGTTGTCGCGGAACGCCCCCGCCACGTGCCGCTCGTCGGCGGGGTGCACGCGGTCCGGAGGCATGGCGGGGTCGAGCACCGAGTCGTACACGACCGCCGCCGCGCGCTGCGCGGGGGTGAACGACGAGGCGAGGTCGATCGCGAGCGCCTCGCGGGTCGCGAACAGCGGTGCCCGCCCGTCTGTCACGGCCGGCTCGCCACCCAGGAACACCGGGGCGATCACGTGACGACCGGCCACGGTGACGAAGTTGAGCGCCACGTGATGCCCGTACAGCTGCCAGCCCCACGGCTCGGCGGTCGAGGGTGCGCCGAAGACCGTGAACCAGTAGCTGCGGTCGTTCATGACCTGCGGCAGCCCGACGAGGTCGCCGAGGAAGCCGTTGAGCCCCATCGCCTCGTCGACCATCTCCCAGCCCCGCGGGCTGAGCGAGGATCGCACGATGTCGAGCAGCGCCTCGGCCTGGGCCTCGTTCACATCTTCCAGACGCACGCCGTTGCGATGGAACACGAACTCGGGGTTGCTCCAGCCGCGCCAGTCCGGGGAGTCCATCGGCCGCAGGATCGCGGCGAGCTGGTCGTCCCACAGCGTCGCGAGGGCGCGTTCGGCCACCTCGACGAGGGACGCGTCGGCCTCGCCCGCTGTCGACGGGGGCAGGCGGTACAGGCCGGGCTGCGGCATCCCGTCGACCGTCACGCCGACGAAGTCCTCGGCGAACAGGGCGTCCCACTGCTCGAGCAGGTCGCGCAGGAACGGCGCGTTCTTGCGGTCCGCGGTGAACCGCTCGTAGGTCATGCCGCGGGATGCCGCGACGATCGGATCGTCGAGATCGTAGAGGTGATCTCGGAACGAGTCGCCGGCGAGCTCGATCGCCCCCGCGCGCCCCGACGTACGGTCGTTCGAGAAGAAGCCGTCGATGTCGTTGCGGTCGGACTGATGTGACATGGCGACGCGTCAGATCGGCAGGTTGAAGAGGCGCTTCGCGTTGCCCGACAGCACGAGTTCGCGGTCGGCGTCGCTGATGTCGAGCTCGTTCTTGACGAACTCGACGCCCTGGCCCATCCAGCTGTAGAACACCGGGAACGACGAGCCGAACAGGTAGTGGTCGGCGCCGCTCACCGTCAGCGCCGCCTCGACCTGCGCCTTGCCCCACGAGTGCGGGTGCGTCATGTCGAAGAAGATGTTCTGGTCGAGGTAGCGCTTGATCTTGTCGCCCTCGGACGAGTCGAGGCGGTTCATGGCCTCCTTCTTGACCGGGGCATGCGGGGTGAGCAGCTCGGCGTTCGCGAACCAGTTGCCGCCGAACATCGTGTGGATGAACTTCAGCCCCGGCATCCGGTCGAACATGCCGCTGAAGAGCTCGCGGCCGACAGCGGTGCCCTGGTCGAGGATGCGCCCGAACTCGCGGCGCAGGTTGGTGTAGTCGACGATGGACTGGTATTCGACCGGCAGAGGCGTGTGGTGCACGATGACCGGGATGTCGAGCTTCTCGATCACCTTGAGGTAGGGCTCGAACACCGGGTCGTCGAGATAGAGCCGACCGTAGTGGCAGGCGACCTGGACGCCGACGGCGCCGAGGTCGCCCACGCACCGCTCCAGCTCGTAGATGTTCTCCTTGCCGCCCCACGGGGGCACGCACGCGGTGGTGAACAGCCGGCCGCCGGAGCGCTGCGCGATGTCGTAGGCATTGTCGTTGACGGCCTTGCAGGTCTCCAGCCCGAGCCATTCCTGCCACACTGGCACCCGCATGATGCCGTAGTCGACGCCGGCCTCGTCCATGGCCGCGAGCTTGGCCTCGGCGGAGTAGTCGCCCTCGACGTAGTTGAGGTTCGGGTGGCCCGCCGGCTTCTCGAGCACGAGCTGCTTCTTGCCGCTGTCCATCGTGATGACGGAGGCGATCTCTCCGAAGCCGCGCGGCGCGCTGTCGAGGAAGCCGTTCAGGATCTTCTCGTTCGTGAAGAGGTCTTCGGGCAGGTGGTGGATGTTGATGTCGACGACGGTCATGTCGTTCTCTTTCTCTTCGTCGAGTTCTGCGGCGCAGTTCAAGGTTCGGGGATGACGCGGTTCTCGAGGGCGCCGAGGCCCTCGATCTCGGCCCGCACCACGTCGCCCGGCTTCAGCCAGTTCCGCGTGGGCGCCGCGATTCCGGCGGGGGTCCCGGTGGCGAGGATGTCGCCCGGGAGGAGCGTGAACACCTGTGACAGGTAGGCGATCTGATCGTAGATGTCGTAGATCATGTCGTCGGTGCGCCAGTCCTGACGCACCTCGCCGTTCACGGTGAGCGTCATGCGCAGGTCCAGCGGATCGGCGATCTCGTCGTCGGTGGTCAGCCACGGGCCGATCGGGCCGTGCGTGTCGAACGACTTGCCGAGCGTGAACGTG
Source organism: Microbacterium sp. NPDC058389 (assembly GCF_042722305.1). NCBI lineage: Bacteria > Bacillati > Actinomycetota > Actinomycetes > Micrococcales > Microbacteriaceae > Microbacterium > Microbacterium sp. NPDC058389. Next base: position 120,147 of record NZ_JBHXJQ010000013.1, on the reverse strand, counting down.
GGGGACCGCTGCTGCAGCCAGTCGCGAACCGACACATCGTTGGCGACGAGGTAGCCGGCGATGTACGAGCGGGCGTCCTCGCGCGACACGTTCTTCGCCAGGCGTCCGATCACCACTCCCAGCTCGATCTCGTAGTCGAGCTGCTCCGAGACGCGCGGCCGGACGATGTCGTCGTGCGGTCCCACGATGCACGAGACCTGCTTGTTGAACCACAGCTGGCTGGTGGGGATCGGGATGCCGGCGGCCGCGGCCTCCTGGGCGTGCTCGGCGTAGTTCATGCCGATGCCGAGGTATTTCTGCGGCGCGTCGACGGGTGCTTCGAGCACCACGTCGGCGAGAGCATGGGATGCCCCGTCCGCCGCGTCGATGGCGGGTCGCAGCGCGGCGAGGTCGGGGAGGATCTCGCGCAGCGACGTGCCGATGCCGGCCACGCCGGCGAGGTCGACCACACGGTCGCCGTCGACCCTGCCGAGCCGGACTGGCCCGCCGTTCACACGGAATCGGGCGAGTTTCATGCGGACTCCTCAGGTGTGGGGCGCTGCGCGGCGAGTTCGGAGGGGAGCTTGCCCCACACCTCCTCGCCGAGCGGCGTGAGCTGGAAGTTGACGAAGCGCCAGCCGTCCGCGCTGAGGCGGGCGACCTGGGTCACGACACCGCGCTGCTCGCGCGGCGACCCGTCGGGGTTGCGGAGGATGTTCGAGATCGGCCCGACCATGATCGCGACGTCGCCGAGCACGCGGATGTCGAGATCGCCCCGTGTGATGTCGACATAGGCGCGGCGGGTGCCGACGTGCTCCAGGAGCTTCGCCTTGTCGTGCACGAGGCCGGGTGCGTGGATGTGGACGAGCGCCGGGTCGAAGATCTCGTCGAGCGTCGCCAGATCGCCGTCGACGAGCGCGCGGCGTCGTCGCGACTCCAGGTCGAGAAGTGCGGCGCGGGTCTGCTCGTCGGGGCCGAGCGCCTCGACGCTCACGCGCCCACCCGCTCCCACGTGCGGAACCCCGTCGCCTCTCCGGCGTCGTGCCCGGGGCGGGGCGACCCGACCAGCGCGTGATACCGGCTGAAGATCTCGTCGGCCTCGGCGAGCGGCAGCACCTGCTCGATGTCGTCGAACGGGCGGTGGTCGGTGCGCTCGGCGACGATGCGGCGGATAACCTCGTATCCCTCGCCCTGCATGTTCACCGCGATGCGGTTCACGATCTCGCGGCGGATGCCGTCATACGCGACGAACGCGGCGTGCGGGTCGTCGGGATGCGTCGCGAGCTGCTCGACGAGGACACGCGCGTCGATCATCGCCTGGGTGATGCCGTTGCCGCCACGGGGGAACATCGCGTGGGCGGCATCCCCGAGCAGCACGACCCTCCCATCGACCCAGCCGTCCAGCGGTTCGTGGCGGATGAGGGGGAAGAGGTAGACCTCGCGGGCGTCGCGCATGAGCTGCTGCACGTCGAGGAACGGGATCTTGACGTCGTCGTACAGGGGGATCACGTCGGTGATGTCGCCGATCTGGTTCCAGTCCTCGATGGTCTCTTCGCCGTTGGTCTCGACGACCCAGTTGATGAGATCGAGTCCGGTGCCCTCGAAGTCCTGGGCGATCGGGTAGACGATCATCGACGAGACGGCCGGATCGCCGATGTGGAGGATGGTGTGGCCACCGCGGAACGGCTCGCGCAGCGTCGTCCCGCGCCACATCGTGATGCCTGAGAAGTACGGCTCGGCCTGGTCGGGATGCATCTGCCTGCGGACGGCGGACTTGATGCCGTCGGCGGCGATCACGGCGTCGTGCCGTACCTCTTCGCGACGTCCGTCGCGGTGCTCGATGTCGAGCGTCACGCCGTCCGCATCCTGCCGATACCCGGTGACGCGGGCCCCGAGGACGACCGCGTCACGGCCGAGGCGCTCGAGGACCTCGTCGTAGAAGAGCATCTGGAGGGTGCCGCGGTGCACGAACCGCTGCTCGTGCAGGTAGCCCATGTGCACGCCGCACTTCTCGGCGTAGATCTCCTGCCCGAAGCCGTTGAAGAAGATCGAGTCCTCGGCGTCGACCGAGACCGCGCGGAACTTGTCGAGCAGGCCCAGGTCGTCGAGTTCGGCGGTGCCCACCGTCTTGATGTCGACGCCCACGCCGAGCGGCCGCAGCTCTGCGACCGACTCGTACAGGGTCGGGGTGATTCCGCGCTGGTGCAGACGCAGAGCGGTGAGCAACCCGGCCGGGCCGGCGCCGACGATGGCGATGTCAGACATGGAGCCTCTTCCTCGAGGGGTGAACGGTGCGATCGTACATGATTTACAGACGGATCACACACGATCCTTCACATGATCCTGATCTCGCATCGAGAACTTCTGCCGCAAAAATGCCGTTTGATCGGCATTAATCAAGCGAGAGGGGATCTACTCGGAAAATCGAGGTTGGACGATCGTGTGCGATCTGCATATGATTTCACACACGATCGTGGCTGATCGTCCGATTGCGTACAAGGGAGTGACCGCATGACCGAGACCTCGACCGTCGAGGCCCCCGACGATTACACCGGGCTGGTGCAGACGCCGGCCAGGCACGGCCGCGGGCTGTCGTTCGGCTGGTTCAGCACCCGGTTCGCGGTGATCGGCGTCTGGGCGCTGCTGATCCTGCTCTTCGGGGTGCTGCGCCCGTCCACATTCCTCACGGCAGGCGCCTGGCACTCGATCTTCGGCGGACCCAATCAGACCGCGCTGATCTTCCTGTGCGCCGCCTTGCTCTGCACGATCATCGTCGGCGAGTTCGTCGACATGTCGGTCGCGAACAACTTCGGGTTCGCGGCGATCATCCTGGCGTGGCTCAACACCGAGTTCCACCTCAATGCGTTCGTGGCGGCCATCGTGGCCGTCGCAGCCTCCACCGCCGTCGGTGCTCTGAACGGCTGGCTCGTCGTCAAGATGGGCGTGAACACGATCGTCGTGACGCTCGGCATGGGCACGTTCCTGTTCGGCCTGTCGCTGTGGATGGCCGACCTTCAGCCGATCACCGGTGTCGCGAAGTACATCTCGGTCATCTCGAGCTTCGAGATCGCCGGCATGCCGGTCGCCTTCTACCTGGGCGTCATCCTCATGCTCGGGTTCGCGTACATCCTGTGGTTCACCCCTCTCGGCCGGAACATGCGCTTCGTCGGCGAGAACCGCGAGGTCAGCCGCCTCGCCGGCGTGCGGGTGACCGCGATCCGCTTCGGAGCCTTCACCTTCGGCGGCATGATCGCGGGCATCGGCGGAGTGATCGCGACCGCCGGCATCGGCGGTTTCGACCCGAACGTCTCGAACGCCTACCTGCTTCCGATGTTCGCGGCCACGTTCCTCGGCACGGCGATCCTCGAACCCGGCCGGTTCAACCCGCTCGGCACGCTGATCGCGATCTTCTTCCTCGGCACGGGAGTGCTCGGCCTCCAGCTGCTCGGCGCGACCAGCTGGGTGACCAACGTCTTCTACGGCGGCGTGCTCGTCATCGCCGTCACCATCACCACCGTCCTGCACCGCCGGGCGACCTGACCTCTTCCCCACCCATCCCTGCAATCCATGCCAATGACGGCTGAACAAGGAGTACCCGTGAACACAGTCCGCTTCTCACGAGCACGCACGATCACCGCTGCGGGCGTCGTCGCCATCGCCGCGCTTGCGCTCGCCGGCTGCGACAGCACCGAAGAAGGATCGGCCACCCCCAGCAGCAGCGCGTCGGCCGAGGCGAAAGGGCTCGCCGCCGACGTCGCCGCCGCCCAGGCGCTGCCCGACAGCTACCCGGTGCCGACCGAGGCGGTGAGCGATGGAACCGCGCTGCAAGGCGCGACCGTCTACTACGTGCCGATCACCCTGCAGTCGCCGCAGTTCGCGGTGACGCAGCAGGCGTTCACCGAGGCGCTCGAGGCGCTCGGCGCCTCCGTCCAGGTCTGCGACGGCCAGGGCACGCCGACCGCCGTCAGCGCGTGCATCGACCAGGGCCGCGACGCGAAGGCCGCCGCGATCGTGACGGATGCCGTCGCCTACGGCGTCGCCGGCAACTCGCTCGACGCGGCCCAGGCCGCCGGCATCCCGGTCGTCATCTCGAACCAGGTGCCCAACGCCGACCACCCCGATTCGGCGACGCTCGCCAACATCCCCGCCGGCGGCACGGCGCAGGCGGTCTCGCTCGCGCAGTGGGTCACCGTCGACTCGGACGGGCAGGCGAACCTGCTCGCGAACATCGGCCAGGACGGCCCGGCGCCCGCCGCGTTCTTCGCCGCCGCCCAGGAGGTCTACGACCAGGAGTGCCCCGACTGCGTCATCGTCGAGAACGGCGTCTCATCGGCGAACTTCCCGCAGATCGCCCCGTCGACGCAGTCCGCCCTGCTGGCCAACCCCGACACGGACTACGTCTACTCGCAGTTCGCGCAGTACCTGCAGCCCACCCTCGGCGGCATCCAGGGTGCGGGCATGTCGGGCAAGGCCAAGGTGCTCGCGGGCTCCGTGCAGCTGGACGACCTCGAGTCGGTCGCCGACGGGTCGCTCGCGGCGGCCGCCGGGCAGGCATCCGCCTTCCAGGGATGGGTCGACGCCGACGTGGTGCTGCGCCTCGTGAACGGCGACGAGCTGCCCGAGTACACCATCCCGACGCGGCTGTTCACGGCCGACAACATCGGCGACATCGACCTCACGGCCGACGCCGAGGCGTCGGGCGAATGGTACGGACCCGTCGACTTCACGGACGAGTTCAAGAAGGTCTGGGGCGTGTCTTGAGCTCGACGCTCACCACGGACGGGCGGCCGGACACCCCGGCCGCCCGTCCGGCGCCCCGCCTCACGGTCGAGAACCTGTGGATCACGTTCGGCAGCAACCGCGTGCTCCGCGACGTCGCCCTCGAGGTGCGTCCGGGCGAGCTGCACGGCCTCATCGGCCAGAACGGATCGGGCAAGTCGACGCTCGCCAAGGTGCTCACCGGCCTCTACCGCCCCGATGAGGGCACCCGCGTCGCTGTCGACGGCCAGGATCTGCGGCTGCCGGTGCGTCCGCGGGAATCGCAGGCGGCGGGCGTCGCCGTCGTGCATCAGAGCCTCGGCCTGATCGGGCACCGCACGGTGCTCGAGAACCTGCGCCTGGGCCGCCTCACCGGCCACGGCATCCTCCGTCGCATCGACTGGAAGCGCGAGCAGTCCGCGGCCGAGGCGGTCTTCGAGCGGCTCGGCCGGTCCGTGCCGCTGGACGCGCGGATCGACGAGCTGCGCGAAGAGGACCGCGCTACGGTCGCGATCGCCCGCGCGCTCCAGGACGCCACACCGGGTCGCGGCCTCATCATCTTCGACGAGTCGACGCGTGCTCTCGGGCGTCGATCGCTGGAGCACTTCTTCGGGATCCTCGACGAGATCGTCGCGACCGGCACCTCGGTGCTGCTCATCACGCACCGCCTGGAGGAGATCGTCGAAGCGGCCGACCGCGTGACGGTGCTGCGGGACGGTCGAGTCGTCGAGGCGGGCCGGGAGGTCGCGGGCCTCAGCGAGGCGGATCTCGCCGCGATGATGCTCGGACGCGGGCTGGAGCAGATCGAACGCGATCGCGACACGACGCCCCACACCGCCGACGACGTGGCCGTCACAGGGCTGAGCGGCCTCGGGGTGAGCGACGTCTCGTTCGCCGTCTCGCGCGGGGAGGTGCTGGGGCTGACCGGTCTCGCCGGCTCGGGGTACGACGATGTGCCGTACCTTCTGAGCGGCGTGACGACCGCCGACTCCGGGACGCTGCGCATCGGGGATGCCGAGCACGAGGTCGGATCGCTCAACCCGGCAGCGGCGATCACGGCCGGCATCGCGCTCATCCCCGAGGGCCGGGATCACGCCGGACTCGCCGGTGCGCTGAGCGTCAGCGAGAACCTCGCGCTGCCCCAGACGAGCAGGTCTTCGCGTGCGCTCCTGCCGCGCCCGCGGAAGGACGAGGGCAGCCTGGTGTCGGACTGGATCGAGCGTCTCGACGTGCGCCCGCCGAATCCGGCGGCGCTCGTGAAGAACCTCTCAGGCGGCAACGCGCAGAAGGTGCTGCTGGCGAAGTGGCTGGCCACCGACCCAGACCTCCTCCTGCTGCACGAGCCGACGCAGGCCGTCGACGTGGGCGCGCGCCACACCATCGTCACGGCGGTGCGCAGAGCCGCTGCGGACGGCCGGACGGTCATCGTCGCCGGGTCGGATGAGAACGAGCTCTCGCTGCTGTGCGACCGCGTCCTCGTGTTCGACGGCGGCAGGGTCGGCCGGGAGCTCTCGGGGCATCAGAGCCCCGACGACGTCGTCGCCGCGATCTACGAGAGCGGGACCAGGGCGAGGCTGCGGGCGCCGCGCACCGCGGACGCCGACTGATCAGCCGCGGTGCTGCTCGGCCTCGAGCGCGGCCTCGTGCTGCGCGATGGCCTCGAGGGTGTTCACCTGGTGCCTCCGCATGGCGGTCTCGATGATCTCGGGCGCCGCCCCCGCTTCGATGAGGTCGAGCAGCCCCTCGTGCTCCGAGATCGACGCCTGGGCGCGACCGGGTGCGTACCAGAACGCGCTGCGGCGCACGAGATCCAGGCGCGTCCACTCGTTGTGGATCAGCTCGCTCAGGTGCTCGTCGTCGCAGCGGGAGCAGATCTCTTCGTGGAATCGCCGGTTGAGCCGTCCGAAGGCCTCGACGTCGTAAGCGGCGAGCGAGGCGTTCAGCCGCTGGTTGAGCGCGCGCAGATCGGCGATGTCGTCTGCCGTCAGATGGGGAGCCGCCAGAGCCGCGGCGAGTCCCTCGATGCGCGCGAGCAGTCGCATCGTCCGCTGCCAGGAGCCGGTGTCGAACGTCTTCACGACGGCGCCGACGTTCGGGATGATGTCGACCCATCCCTCGGCCTCGAGCCGCCGCAGCGATTCGCGCCACGGCACCGATGAGATCGAGTGCTCGCGTCCGAGCTGGTCGATGACGAGCCGGTGTCCGGGACCGAAGGTGCCGTCCATGATCCGCTCTCGCAGGATCTGGTACGCCTGCTCGGCCTTCGTCGTCATGCCGTTCCCTCCGCGGGTCGCCGCCGGCTCTGCGGTGCCCGCTTCGCCCGATCCTATCGACGATCCGCGTCGGCCACGGTGATCCGCCGCGGGTCGTGGGCGATCGCGTCGAGCAGTCGCTGCAGCGGGAGGCTCTCGGGGTTCGCCCGGCGCGCGACCACGAGCGCGCGCAGCGGTGCAGGGGCAGGCGCGATCTGTCGCGGCACGACATCGAACCTCACCAGACTGGTGCCGTCAGCATCAGGGGCGAGCGCGATCCCGGCGCCCGCGGCGGCGAGCGTGAGCGCAGTCTGGATGGTCTCGACCGTGCGGATGCGTCGCGGGATCAGCGCCGCATCGGCGAACAGCCGGTCGACTGCTTCGGGCAGGCTCGGGATGCCGGCGGCCCGGCGGGGCAGGAGCAGCTCGCGTTCCGCGAGATCGGCGAGGGCCACCGGCGTGGCCCGCGTGGACTCGCCGGGGGGACAGGCCGCGACCACGGGAACCGGGCCCCAGTCGAGGATCCGCAGATCGCCGTTGTGCCGGTCGGTGAACGTCCGCGGGTCGCTGACGAGGATCGCGGCGAGGTCTGCCGCGTGGTCGCGGACCTGCTCGAGCGCGGTCCACGGCGGCGTCTCGATGAGGCGCACCTCGACGTCGGGGGCCACGGCGCCGAACTCCCTCAGCAGGCGTGGGACGCGGCTCCACATGAGGGCCGGGACCGCGGCGAGCGTCAGGCTGCCACGCGAGCCGTCCCGGAACCGGGCGAGGGTGCGTTCGGTCTCCTCGGCCTCGCCGAGGATCCGTCCGGCCGCGCCGACGAGGTAGCGCCCCGCGTCGGTGGGCTCGACGCCTCGCGGGCCGCGGACGAGCAGGGGCACGCCGAGCTCGGACTCGAGCCGTCCCATCGCCACGCTCAGGGAAGGCTGCGAGAGGCGGAGCCGGGCCGCCGCGGCGCTCAGGGAGCCGGCTTCGACCACCGCCAGGAAGTAGCGGAGCGAACGCAGTTCCATGTCGGCATCCCCATAGCTCGTAACTATATCCAGACTAGTCGATTGGGGGATTCTGATATGTCGCGTAGATGATGAGACTCATGGCATGACCCTGCCGCGCTGGAATCAGCATCCCGAATTCGACATCACTCGCGCGAGCCACACGGTGCTCACCGTCACCGACCTCGTCCGCAGCCGCGACTTCTACCGCGACGTCGTCGGTCTGGTCGTGACCGAGGAGACGGAGGGCGCGGTCTACCTCCGCGGGCTGGAGGAGGCGGCCCACCACAGCCTCGTGCTGGAGGAGGGCGCGGACGCGCGTGCTGTCGGGGTCGGCCTGCGCGTGCGTCGCGACGACGACATCGTGGCCGCCGAGAACTTCTGCAAGGCGAACAACCTCGCCTACGAGCGGCTCGAGCGTCCGTTCCAGGGCGCGACGATCCGCTTCCGCGACCCCGTCGGCACACATATCGAGCTCACGAGCTCGATGGAGGTCGTCGACCGCAAATACCAGTCGTTCCACGAGTTCACCGCGGGGGCGCCCCAGCGCATCGACCACTTCCAGGTCGTGACGCACGACGTGCAGGCGGCGACGGACTTCTGGTCGAACCTCGGCTTCCGTATGGCGGAGTACACCGCCGCGCCCGGCGGCGACGAGCTGTGGGGCACGTGGCTGGAGGTGAAGGGCAACACGCACGACCTCGTCTTCACGAACGGGCGGGGTCCGCGGCTGCACCACTTCGCCTTCGCCGTGCCCGACGCGAGCGCCATCATCCATGCCGCAGACGTCGCGGGAGCACTGGGCGCGGGAGACGAGATCGACCGCGGTCCGGGCCGGCACGGTCTCAGCAATGCCCTGTTCCTGTACCTGCGCGACCCCGACCAGCACCGCGTCGAGCTGTTCAACACGCACTACCAGTTCATCGACCTCGAGGTGCCGCCCATCCGCTGGGACGTCACCGATCCCCGGCGTGCGCAGCTGTGGGGTATGCCGGCATCGAAGCGATGGTTCTTCGAGGCGAGCGAGTTCCCCGACGAGGCGGTCAGGGAGCCCCTGCTCCACGCGACACCGCAGACTCTCGAGGACTACCTCGGTGTCCACTGAGCCGGGCGGCGGCCTCGTCGAGCGGGATGTGCGCTACGAGGTCGCCGGCGACGAGATGGCCGGCATCCTGGTCCGCCCGATCGCCGACGAGCCGTTGCCGGCGGTCGTGCTGGTGCACGATGCGTTCGGGCTGAACGACGATACCCGGGCGCTGGCCAGGCGTCTGGCGGGGCTCGGTCTCGCCGTGTTCGCCGCGGACGTCTGGGGCGGGCGGCGAACGCCGTCCAGCGGCGCCGAGATCGGGGCTCTGATCGGCGGCATGGTGGCCGAGCGGGACCACTGGATCGCCCGCGTCGCCGCCGCGCACGACGCTGCGGCCGCGCAACCCGAGGTGGCCGAGGACCGCATCGCGACGCTCGGCCACTGCTTCGGCGCCTCGTCGGCGCTGGAGTACCTGCGCACCGGCGGGCGCACCCGCGGCGTCGCGAGCGTGCACGCCGGGCTCGACCTGCTCGCCCCCGGCTGGGACGACGCCGACCCGAGCGCGAGCGTGCTGATCTGCGCAGGCGCCGATGACCCGCTGTCGACGCCCGCGCAGTGGCAGGCGCTCAAGTCCGCGCTCACCGCGCGGGGGATCGCCTGGGAGTTCGATCTGTACTCCGGCGCGCAGCACGGCTTCACCAACCCGCGTTCGGACGACCTCGGGATGCCGGGTGCGGCGTACCAGCCACGCGCTGCCGCTCGCGCGTGGGGGTCGGCGACGGCGTTCCTTCTCGAGGTGCTGGGGTGCCCGTGATCCGATCCGGTCGCCGTGAGTCACGCCTGCGCGTCTCGCTGCCGCAGCGCCTCCCGCTGTGCGGCATGCACGTCGGCGACCCACTCCCACCCCTCGCGGGCGTCCGGGCCGAAGCGCGAGTCGTCGGGCTCACGGCCGGCGCGCAGCGCCTCGACGTACGCGCGGTCCTGTTCGATGCGGGACTCGACCGCGCCCGGGCCGCCGACCGAGCCGTGCCCCGGTACGACGGCCGCCGCATCGGAAGCTGCCTCCTCCAGCAGCGCGAGCGCAGCGAGGTAGTCGCCCAACGGGTCCGCGGTGTCTTCGAGATCGAGCATCGGGACCAGCACGTCCGACAGCAGGTCGCCCGCGACGAGCACACTCCGGTCCTCGATCCACAGCGCCGCGTGTCCGGGCGCGTGCGCAGCGTGCTCGAGGATCCGCACCCGGGGTCCGTCCCACGGGACCTCGACGGCCCCCGCAGCCAGCCCGGTGACGAGGCCGAGCAGATCCATCGGCACGTCGTCCTCGATGCCGGTGCCTTCCAGGTGCGCCACGATCTCGGCCGCGGCGTCGGGCTGCGCCAGCTGCTCCCGCGCGGACGCGGCGCAACGGGCGGTGCCGTACCGCGGCGCGTCGCCGAAGCGGGCATCCCACAGCAGGTGGTCCCAGTGCGGATGCGTCGAGAAGCCCGCGACCACCTCGAGGCCCAGCGCGTCGAGGTCGCCGGCGAGGCAGGCGAGTTCGTCGCGCGTGATGCCCGGGTCGATGAGCAGCGCGCCGTCGCGGCCGCGCACGACCACGGTGTTGCTCTGCACGAAGTCCGCCTCGTGTACGAACACGCCGTCGGCCACTTCGGTGAGCATCGCTCAGCCCTCCTTCAGCAGTTCGTCCAGGGAGCGGTAGCCGGCCTCCATGCCCTCGGTCATGCCGTCGTCGAACATCGCCTGCATGTTCTCCAGCGACGGGAAGAGGCTCCGCCCCACGAGGCGTGAGCGCCCGCCGGGCAGATCCTCGAACCGCATGATGTCGAGGCTCACCTCGTCGGGCGCGCCCTCCCATTCGAAGGTCTGGATGATCAGCTCGCCGGGGCGCGCGGTGTGGATCGAGCCGTGGAACGCATACTCGCCGGGCGTGCCGGGCTCTGTCTGCACGAACCGGTATGCGCCGCCCGAGCGGTGCTCCCACGCGGTGACGGAGGTGTCGTACTTGGCGGGGCCGACCCAGCGGACGTACACGTCGGGGTCGGCGTGCGCGGCGTAGACCGCCGCGGCGGGGGCGTCGAACTCGCGCACGAAGTCGACGACGGGCTGGCCGGGCAGGGTCTCGACGAAGAGGCCGGTGCTCATGGTTCCTTCTCCTCGGATGGGGATGCCGCCAGCACGGCGTCGAGCCGGCGGTAGGCCGCCTCCGCCTGGAGCCGGTAGCGGTCGATCCAGGCGGTGAGGCGTTCGAGTGCGGCGGGGTCGAGGTGGACCGGGCGACGCTGCGCATCGCGCGAGCGCGTGACGAGGCCGGCCGCCTCGAGCACGGCGATGTGCCGCGACACCGCCTGCTTGGTGATCGCGAACGGCTCGGCCAGTTCGTTGACGGTGGCCGAGCCCTGGCTCAGGCGGGCGATGATCGCCCGCCGTACGGGGTCGGCCAGGGCGAGGAACGCCTGGTCGAGCCGGTCGTTCGATGTAGTCAATCTAGACCTTGATCAATTAACATGTTGATTAATGTACCGCGACCGACCGACGTCGTCAACGGGCGGTCCGGGCACGCCGGAGAGGGATCCCGCAGGTCAGTTCTCGTGCGGCCAGCCCGTGTATCCCTCCGCCAGGAAGGCGCGTCCGGCCTGCGACTCGACGACGGAGCGCAACTCGGCGAGCTGGCGCAGCCGGTCGAAGTCCGCGGCATCCGGGGCGCCTTCCGTGCCTGCGGGAACCGTGCGATGGAGCATGCCGGTCATCCACCATGAGAAGTGCTGCGCCTTCCAGATGCGCGTGAGCGCCGTCTCGGCGAAGGCGTCGACGAGCCGCGGGTCGTTCTCGAGCAGCAGCGCGCGCAGCGCGCGCTCGAGCAGCACGACGTCGGCCACCGCGAGGTTCATGCCCTTCGCGCCGGTCGGCGGCACGGTGTGCGCGGCGTCCCCGACGAGCACGGCGCGGCCGCGGCGCAGGTGACGGGCGACGAAGCTGCGGAAGCGCAGCACATCGCGCTGCACGATCGGGCCCTCGAGGAGGGCCGTGCCCGGCACGCGCCGCTGCAGGATCTGCCAGATCTCCGGCTCGGTGAGGGTGTGCGGATCCACGTCAGGGTCGCATTGGAAGTACATGCGCTGCACGGTGGGGCTCCGCTGACTGACGAGTGCGAAGCCGTCCGCCGAGTTGCTGTAGATCAGTTCCTCCGCGCTCGGCGGCGCTTCGCACAGGATGCCGAGCCACGCGAACGGGTACTCGCGGAAGTACCCGTTGCGCGAACCCGAGACCGCATCGCGCACGACACTGCGGGACCCGTCGGCGCCGACGACGAACTCCGCCTCGATCTGCAGGCCCTCCCCGGCGCCGGTCGTCGCGTACACGACCGGACGGTCGCTGTCGACGCCTTCGACGCGCACGGCGGCGGTCTCGAAACGGAGGTCCTGCCCGTCGGCCAGGCGAGCCGCGATCAGGTCCTTGAGCGCTTCGTGCTGCGGGTACAGCCACACGCTGCGACCGGTCAGCGCGGCGAAGTCGATGCGGTGGCCTTCGCCGGCGAACTGCAGTTCGATCCCGTCGTGCCGGCTCCCGGCCGTGAGCACACGACCCGAGGCGCCCGATTCGCTCAGCACCCGCACCGTCTCGTGCTCCAGGATCCCGGCGCGGACGGTCGATTCGATCTCGTCGCGACGGCGTCGCTCGAGCACGATCGAGTCGATGCCGGAGGCCGCCAGCAGGTGCGCGAGCAGCAGCCCGGCCGGTCCGGCGCCGACGATGGCGACTCGCGTGCGGACGGTCGTGGTCATGGCGTCTCCTTCGACGGATGTGTCGACACACAGTGTTGAGGGGGGGGGTGGATGCCGCGGCATCCACTTCTCCCGTTCAACAGGAGTCAGCGATCAGCGTCGTGCGCCCAGGGTGCGTTCGATGTCTCGCGCCGCCGCGAGGAGCTCTCGCAGGGCGGCGTCAGCGGGCTCGTCGCGCGGCAGCACGACCGACAGGGCGGCCGTGACCCCGCCGGTCTCGTCGTGGACGGGCACGGCGACACCGGTCGACACCGCTTCGATGAAGCCGGGAGCGACGGCATGGCCCACTGCCCGCACCTCGGCGAGCTTGCGGCGGAGCACGGCGGGGTCGGTGATCGTCTCGCGCGTGGTCGGCGCGAGCGGGCCGGCGAGGATGCGCTCCTGAAGTGCGCGATCGGCGTAGGCCAGCAGGACGAGCCCTGACGACGAGGCGTGCAGGGGCAGCCGTCCGGCGATGCGGGCGACGTTGGAGCCGGAGCCCGGCCCGCTCAGGCGTTCCAGGAACAGCGCTTCGTCCTGTTCGAGGATCGCGAGCTGGGTGTGCTCGCGCACGCGCGACTGGACCACTTCCATCGCCGGCAGTGCGGCCTGCCGGAGCCGCAGCGCATGCGACGAACGGGTCGCGAGCTCCCACAGCCGCATGCCGACACGGATGCGGCGGTCTTCGTCGCGCTCGAGCAGGCCGGCATCCACGAGTTCCCCGACGACGCGGTGCGCGGTCGACGGCGGGAGGTCGGCGCGGCGGCCGATCTCTGCGGCCGTCTGCACCGTGCGAGTGGCGGTGAACGTCTCGAGCACGCGGATGAGGCGGTCGGTGACCGAATCGCCCGACGGTGAGTTCGCCATGCGACGATGCTCCCACAAGTGGGAATTCGATTCCCATTGAGTGGGAGAGCGCTGCTGTCGATCCGCGGCACCGCGCACGATTCCCTGAGCCCGGAGTCCCACCCGTGTCGAAGGAGACACCCATGACCGACACCCTCGGCAGCGCCGCTGCGGCGCCCGAGAAGATGCTCGCGGCGCCGGAGCAGGTGTCGCAGCGACGCATCACCGACGAGATCCTCGGGCTGCACACGGCGTACGCGGCGCGCGAGGCCGCCGGTGAGCAGCTGCCGGCGACGATGCACGACTTCCCGCCCTACCGCTCCAGCGTCTTGCGGCATCCGACGAAGAACCCGAAGCTCGTCGACCCCGAGACGATCGAGCTGCTCTCGCCCGCATTCGGGCAGCGCGACGTCGCGGCCATCGAATCCGACCTCACCATCCAGCACGCCGGAGCACCGCTGGGCGAGCGCATGACCGTGCGCGGGCGCGTGCTCGATTCGTGGGGCCGTCCGCTCGCGAACCAGCTCGTCGAGCTGTGGCAGGCCAACTCCTCGGGTCGCTACATCCATCAGCGCGACCAGCACCCGGCGCCCCTGGACCCGAACTTCACCGGCGCCGGTCGCGCGATCACGAACGACGACGGGGAGTATCTCTTCACGACGATCAAGCCGGGACCCTACCCCTGGAAGAACCACGCGAACGCCTGGCGCCCCGCGCACATCCACTTCTCGATCTTCGGATCGTCGTTCACGCAGCGGCTGGTCACGCAGATGTACTTCCCGGGCGACCCGCTGTTCCCGCTGGACCCGATCTACAACACGATCTGGCGGCAGCAGGACCGCGATGCGCTGGTCGGCGTGTACGACCACGACCTGACGTCGCCCGAGTGGTCGACCGGATACCGCTTCGACATCGTCGTCGACGGCCCCGACGCCACCTGGTTCGAACCCGAGGAGCACTGACATGGCGGTGCCCGTCAAGACCCACCGCCCGACGCCCGGCCAGACGGTCGGCCCCTTCTTCGCCTACGGCGTCGAGTACCCGAAGATGAACCAGGTCGCGTCCCCGCACGCGCCGGGCGCGATCCTGCTGCGCGGGACCGTCTACGACGGCGCCGGCAGCCCGATACCCGATGCGTTCGTCGAGATCTTCGGCGCCGACACGGACGGGTCGGTGCCGCGCGCGCGTGGCGCGTTCCGCCGCGACGACCACACCTTCACCGGCTTCGGGCGCGCGTTCACGGACGACGAGGGCCGCTACGAGTTCTGGACGCGCAACCCTGGGGCAGGAGCAGGGGCCGCGCCGTTCTTCGCCGTGATCGTGTACGCGCGCGGCCTGCCCGACAAGCTTCATACCCGCATCTACCTCCCCGACGACGTCGACGCGCTCGCCGCCGATGCGCTGCTGGCCTCCCTGGCCGCCGAAGATCGCGCCACCCTGGTCGCGACGCGGACGCCCGAGGGGTGGCTGCGCCACGACCTCCGCCTGCAGGGCGAGAACGAGACGGTGTTCCTTGTCTATTGACGACGGTCTGCTCTCGCCCGTCACGGTCGGGCACGACGACGACGTGACGGACGCCGCCGTACTGCGCGCTCTTGTCGAGACCGAGCTCGCCCTCGCCCGCGCCTGGGCCCGCGTGGGCGCGTCGGACGACGAGACGGCGCACGTGATCGCCGCGGCTCTGGCGGAAGGGGATGCCGGCGGCCCGGCCGCGATCGACCCCGCCGCCGCGCGGCAGCTCGCCCAAGCCGCCCGCGCCGGCGGCAACCCGGTCATCCCGCTCGTCGCGGTGCTGCGGCAAGGCGTTCCGGCGCACGTTCGACCGTGGGTGCATCGCGGCGCGACCAGCCAGGACATCCTCGACACTGCGCTCATGCTGACCGCCCGCCGCGCCGGGGCGCACATCGTGTCGTCGCTGCGAGAGACCGAGGCATCGCTGACGCAGCTCGCGGTCGACGAGCGCGACACCGTCGCCGCCACGCGCACCCTCACGCAGCACGCCGTGCCCACGACGGTCGGAGCACGCGCCGCCGGCTGGGTGCGCGGCCTCCGTCGGGCGCGGCTTCGGCTGGAGTCACAGGTCGCCCAGCTGCCGGCGCAGCTCGGCGGCGCGGCGGGCACGCTGGCGGCGTTCGTCGAGACCGGCGGAGGGGATGCCGCCACCGCCCTGCCCGCCGCGTTCGCGGCCGAGCTGGGCCTTGCCGCCCCGGAGGCGCCCTGGCACACCGAGCGCTGGCCGGTGACCGAGCTCGGTGACGCGCTCACGCAGGCCGTCGACGCGCTCGGCGTGTTCGCGGCGGATGTCGCGACGCTGGCCCGCACCGAGATCGCCGAGCTGGCGACCGGCGCCACCGGGGGGTCGTCGGCGATGCCGCAGAAGCACAACCCGACGGACGCCGTGCTGATCCGTTCCGCGGCCGTGCGCGCGCCCCACCTGGCTGCGACACTGCACGCCGCCGCCGCACTGGCCGTGGATGAGCGGCCGGACGGCGCGTGGCATGCGGAGTGGCCCGCACTGCGCGAGCTGCTGCGCCTCGCGCTCGGTGCGGCCGCGCACGGCGATGCACTCGCGGCAGGCCTGCGCGTCGACCGGGCCGCGGTCGCGCGCAACCTCGCCCTCACCGGTGCCGCGATCGTGAGCGAGCGGCTGCGCGCCGTGCTCGTCCCGCTCATCGGCCCCGACCGGTTCGCCGACCTGCTGGCCGCGGGCGACGGCACGCTCGACGATCGCGTCCGTCGCCTTCCCGAAGCGGCGGGGCTCGACCTCGACGACCTGCTCGACCCGGCCCGCTACACCGGCCTCGCGGCGGGATTCGCCGATGCCCTCGACGCCGACGAGGAGAACGCATGACCGTTCCCGCCCTCGCGCTCACCGCCTCGATCGGCCCCGCCGGCGCGCCGCTCGTCGTGCTGGGCGCGTCGCTCGGCACCTCGACGATCCTGTGGGACGACGTCGCCCCGCTCCTCGCGGAGCACCTCCGTGTCGTGCGCTGGGACCTTCCCGGTCACGGGGCGGCGGCTGCGGCATCCACGTCCTTCACCGTCGCGGACCTCGCCGACGCCGTCGCCGGTGCGGTCGACGAGCCCGCGTTCCTCTACGCCGGGGTCTCGCTCGGCGGCGCGACCGGACTGGAGCTGCTGCTGCGCCACCCGGACCGGGTCACCGGCGCCGCGATCGTCGCGTCGGGCGCACAGCTCGGTGATCCGGCGGCCTGGCATGAGCGGGCCGCACAGGTGCGTGCGCAGAGCACGTCGAGCCTCATCACCGCCTCGGCCCAGCGCTGGTTCGCGGAGGGGACGATCGCGCGACGCCCCGAGCTCACCGGCCGGCTGCTGCACGCCCTGCAGGACGCCGACGACGAGAGCTACGCGCTGTGCTGCGAGGCGCTCGCCGCGTACGACGTGCGCGATCGGCTCGCCGAGATCGAGGCGCCCGTGCTGGCGCTGTCGGGCGAGCACGACGCCGTCGCGCCGGAGCCGAAGGCGCGCGAGATCGCCGAAGGCGTGGCGTGCGGCGAGATCGTGACGATCCGGGATGCCGCCCACCTGCCCCCGGCCGAGCAGCCCGTCGCGGTCGCCGAGGCGTTGCGGGAGTTCTTCGGACGCGCAGAAGGAGAGAACCGATGACCAGACCCCACGGAGAGGGACTCACCGACGAGGAGCGGTACGACCAGGGCATGCTCGTGCGCCGCGCCGTGCTGTCGGACGCGCACGTCGACCGCGCGAATGCGGCGACGACCGAGCTGACCGGTGACTTCCAGGACTTCCTCACGCGTGTCGCCTGGGGCGACGTGTGGTCGCGGCCCGGGCTCGACCGCCGCTCGCGGTCGATCGCCGTGCTCACCTCGCTCATCGCGCACGGCCATCACGAAGAGCTTGCGATGCACCTCCGCGCCGCACTGCGCAACGGCCTCACCGTCGGCGAGATCCGCGAGGTGATCCTGCAGTCCGCGGTCTACTCCGGCGTCCCCGCGGCGAACTCCGCCTTCCGGATCGCGGCCGACGTGCTCGCCGAGGATGGCGCATGATCGACAAGACGGTGGCGGATGCCGCAGCCGCGGTCGCCGGCATCCCCGACGGCTCGGTCGTGATGATCGGCGGCTTCGGTCGTGCCGGTCAGCCGGTCGAGCTGATCGACGCCCTCATCGCCCAGGGCGCGTCGGAGCTGACGATCGTGAACAACAACGCGGGCAACGGCGACTCCGGTCTCGCGGCGCTGCTCGCCAAGAGGCGCGTCCGCAAGGTCGTGTGCTCGTTCCCGCGCCAGCAGGACTCGTGGGTCTTCGACGACCTGTACCGGGCCGGGCAGATCGAGCTCGAGCTCGTCCCGCAGGGCAATCTCGCTGAGCGCATCCGCGCCGCGGGAGCCGGCATCGGCGCGTTCTTCACGCCGACGGGCGTCGGCACGGAACTTGCCGCAGGCAAGGAGGAACGAGAGATCGACGGACGCCGGTACGTGCTGGAGCACCCCATCCGCGCCGACTACGCGCTCGTGTCGGCGCTGCGGGGCGACCGCTGGGGCAACCTCGTCTACCGCGAGACCGCCCGCAACTTCGGACCGATCATGGCGGCCGCGGCGACGACCACCATCGCACAGGTCGACGAGGTCGTGCCGCTCGGCTCGCTCGACCCCGAGGCGATCGTCACCCCGGGCATCTTCGTCGACCGGGTGGTCGCCGTGGGGTCGCGGACCTGGCTCGTGGGAGGCGAACTCGTCGGGGGAGTCGACATCGCGGGTCGCCCGCGGGCGGCCGCGTCTGCAGGCTCGGCGACCGGGACGGGGGCCGACCGGTGACCACCCGCATCTCGCGCGAGCAGCTCGCGGCGCGCATCGCCGCCGATATCCCGGAGGGGTCGTTCGTGAACCTCGGGATCGGCGCGCCCACCCTCGTGGCAGACCACCTGCCGGCCGGGCGGGAGATCATCCTCCACACCGAGAACGGACTGCTCGGCATGGGTCCCGCGCCCGAGGCCGACCGCATCGACCCCGACCTCATCAACGCCGGCAAGCAGCCCGTCACCGCGCTTCCGGGCGCGGCGTACTTCCACCACGCCGACTCGTTCGCCATGATGCGCGGCGGGCATCTGGACGTGTGCGTGCTCGGCGCTTTCCAGGTGTCGCAGGACGGCGACCTCGCGAACTGGTCCACGGGGGTGCCGGGCGCGATCCCCGCCGTGGGGGGCGCGATGGACCTCGCGATCGGCGCCAAGAGCGTCTATGTCATGACGGACCTGCTCGCCAAGGACGGCTCGTCCAAGCTCGTCGCCGCGTGCACGTATCCGCTCACCGGCGTGGGCTGCGTGGCCCGCGTCTACACCGACCACGCCGTGTTCGACGTCGAAGGCGGCCGGTTCCTCGTACGGGAGGTGTTCGGCGACAATACCGTCGAGACACTCGCCGAGCTCACCGGACTCGACCTCGGCGTGACCGAAGCGGCGACGACGCCTGCTTCTGAAGGGACCTGACATGCCTGCGACGTTCATCTACGACGCCGTCCGCACCCCGTTCGGCCGCGCCGGCGGTGCGCTGGCTGGCGTCCGGCCCGACGACCTGGCCGCGGTCGTGATGCGTGCGACGATCGAGCGCGCGGGACTCGACCCTGCCCGCATCGACGACGTGATCTTCGGCGACGCGAACCAGGCGGGGGAGGACAACCGCGACGTCGCGCGCATGGGTGTGCTGCTGGCAGGCTTCCCGACCACGGTGCCCGGGGTCACGGTCAACCGGCTGTGCGGATCGTCGGTCGAAGCGGTGATCCAGGGCTCGCGGGCGATCGAGGCGGGAGACGCCGACGTGGTGCTCACGGGCGGGGTGGAGTCGATGAGCCGGGCTCCGTACGTGGTCGAGAAGTCGCCGCGCGCATACCCGAGCATCGGCAATCAGACGATGTGGAACACGGCGATCGGCTGGCGCATGACGAATCCTGCGCTGCCGCCGGAGTGGACGATCTCGAACGGCCAGTCCGCCGAGAAGCTCGCCGGGCTCTACGGCATCGACCGCGATGCGCAGGACGCGTTCGCGCTGCGCAGCCACCGCCTCGCCGCCGCGGCGTGGGCGGCGGGGGTCTACGACGGCGAGATCGTCCAGGTGCCGGGGGCCGTCCTCGCTCGCGACGAGGGCATCCGCGACGATACGACGCTCGAGGCGCTCGGCGGACTCCGCCCGCTGTTCGGACGCGACGGGGCGGGCACGGTCACGGCGGGCAACGCGTCGCCGATCAACGACGGCGCGTCGGCCGTGCTTCTCGCCGCGGAGGGAGCGGTGGATGCCGAGCCCCTGGCCCGCGTCGCCGGTCGAGGTGTGTTCGGCAACGACCCGGACGTATTCGGGGTCGCGCCGGTCGAGGCGGCGAACCGGGCGCTCGCGCGCGCCGGGCGCACGTGGGCGGACGTCGACGTGGTCGAGCTGAACGAGGCGTTCGCGTCGCAGTCGCTGGCCTGCCTGCAGGGGTGGCCGGACCTCGATCCTGCGCGCGTCAACATCCACGGCGGGGCGATCGCGATCGGCCACCCGCTCGGAGCGTCCGGCGGCCGCATCATCGGCCACGCCGCGCACGAGCTGCGGCGCCGCGGCGGCGGCGTCGCCGTCGCCGCCATCTGCATCGGCGTCGGCCAGGGCCTCGCTGTCGTGCTCGAACGCTAGCGGGCCGCCCGTGCCGCGCGGTACGCCGTCGGGCTCATTCCGTGCAGCTTCGAGAATCGCCTCGAGAAGTACAGCGGGTCGTCCCAGCCGACATCGCGCGCGATCTCGCCCACGGCGCGGTCGGTCGAGGCCAGCAGCTGCGCGGCGCGCGTGAGGCGCTCGCGCTCGACGTACTGCTGGGGCGGCATCCCGAGGCTCTCGGTGAACAGGCGGGTGAGTCGCGAGGGCGACAGGGTCGCGACGCGGGCGAGCGCCGGCGCGCCCAGGTCCGCCGAGAGGTCGGCGCCGATGTGCTCGACGACGCGCAGCAGGCGCTCGTCCATGCGGCCCCGCAGCGGATTCTGGGTGTCGAGCCACAGCAGGGCCGACTCGAGCGCGTTCACCGCGAACAGCTCGGACTGCGGCAGCGAGGCCGCCGACGACCGTGCGCACGCGCGCAGAGATGAGAGCACGCGCGGTCGGATCCCGCCGGGCGCGTGGACGACGCCGACGCCTCCGGCCTGCTGCGGCCACTCCAGCAGCGGGGTCCACTCCGCGCGCGGATGGAAGTGGGCGAACGCGAGCGCCCACGACCCGGCGTCCGGCACGGTCGCGTAGTCGTGGCGCGCCTGCGGACGCAGCAGGATGCAGTCGCCAGGATGCGTGACGACGTCGCCGGTGGGACCGCCGACCCGTCCCGACCCCGCGATCGTGTGGATCAGCAGCCAGTCGGTGGTGCCGTGGGCCCGCCACGTCGCGTAGTCGCGGCCGCCCGTGAACTCGCCCGCCACCACCCGCACGACCTGCGGATGGGGTGTCTCGCGGTGCTCGACCTGCGATGCGATCACAGCAGGATCGTCCATGTCATCGCCCGATCATCCCATGGTGAGCGCGGGCGCGGCAGAGCAGAGTTGCCGTCATGTCCATCATCACCACTTCCGCCCCCGGGCATCGCGGCCGACTACGCGGAGCACGGCGTCGTGCAGCTGCGCGGTCTCCTCAGCTCTGCAGAGGTCGCCGAGATCCGCGACGTCTTCATGGAGCAGGTCGACCGCGACCGCAGCATCGGCCACGACGACAGCATCCCCGACGACGACATCCTCGCCCGCTACCCGAGGTTCATCCATCCGCACCGGCGCACCTACCTCGCGATCGGCGAACTCGCCCGCCGCTGGATGCTCGACCCGCGCATCGTCGGGCCCGTCACCGACATGGTCGGACCGGTCCACGCGGCGCAGTCGATGTTCTACTTCAAGCCGCCGACGGCACGCGGCCAGGCGCTGCACCAGGACAACATCTTCCTGCAGGCCCATCCCGAGACGTGCATCGCCGCCTGGGTCGCGATCGACGACTGCGACGGCGAGAACGGCGGCCTGAAGGTCGTACCCGGCTCGCACCGGTACGAGATCGTGTGCCCCGATGAGGCCGACCCCGAGCAGTCGTTCACGAGCACCGAGATCACGCTGCCCGACGGCTTCTCGACGGTGCAGACCGAGCTCGCCGCGGGCGACGTGCTCTTCTTCCACGGGAGCATGGTCCACGGCTCGGGGCCCAACCTGTCGGCCGACCGGTTCCGCCGCTCGCTGATCTTCCACTACGTGCCGGTCGACAGCACCGAGATCTCGAGGTTCTACAACCCGCTGCTGCGCCTGGACGGCACCGAGGTCACGATCGCCGAGACCGCCGACGGCGGCGCCTGCGGAGACGGATGGATGCCGGCGGCCCCGCACTGAGCAGCGCCGAGGACCGCGGTCGTCAGCGCGCCGCGAGTACGCGGTCGAGCTTCGCGAACGTGCGCCGCCAGCCGTCCGCGTAGTCGTGCGCCGACGTGCCGCGGAGCTCGCCGTGCACGAACCGCATCTCGGTGTCGGCGCCGTCGGCCGTGAGGCCCACGCTCACGCGTGACGTGTTGCCCGGCTCGCTCACCCACGACCACGTGAAACCCAGCGCGGCGGGCGGTTCGACGTGCAGGTACACGCCTTCGGACGTGTGCGCGTCGCCGGTGGCGTCCTGGAACGAGACGACGAAGCGGCCGCCGACCTTGACGTCGAGGGTCGCGGCGGTCACGGCGCCGTCGGGATCCGATCCCCACCACCGGGCGACGAGCTCGGGGTCCGTCCACGCGCGCCACACGGCTTCCCGCGGAGCGCGGAACCGGTGCAGGATCTCGATCGTCTCGGTGGGCTGCTCGGCCATGCGCCACACAGTACCGCCCGCCGGGGACGCCGTCTCCCCTCCGGATCAGGCGATCTCGCCGCCGGCGACCGTCTCGGCCAGCGCGTGCACGCGGGAGAGGTGGTGGGCGCCGTAGAAGTCCGCCGAGGTCAGGCGGGCGGCATCCCTCGCCTCTTCCGATGCGTGCGACGCCACGGCGGCGACGGCGAGGCCGTGCATCCAGCCGCCCGCGAGCGTGCCGAGCATCAGCAGGTACGGCACGCTGACGGCGTACGCGTCGCGGGGTGAGCCGGCGAAGCCGAGCAGGTCGGCGGTGGCGCGACGGGATGCCGCGACGGCCCGCTCGAGCCGGTCGGCGGTGCGGGCGGCGACGGCGCCGTCGTGCCCGCGCAGCTGCGCGACGGTCGCGTCGATCTGCGTGAACAGCTGTTCGGCCGTCGCGCCGGCGTCGCGGATCAGCTTGCGACCCACGAGGTCGTTCGACTGGATCGCCGTGGTGCCCTCGTAGATGGGAGTGATGCGGATGTCGCGGTAGTGCTGGGCGGCGCCCGTCTCTTCGATGAAGCCCATGCCGCCGTAGACCTGGATGCCCTCGCTCGTGGTCTGCACGGCGTCCTCGGTGGTCCAGCCCTTGAGGATCGGCACGAAGAACTCCGCGAGCGCGGCCAGCGATTCGTCCTCCTCCGCGCGGTCGAGCAGGTCGGCCGTGTAGACGCCGAGGGCGCGCATCGCGAAGATCTTGCTCGACATCGACAGCAGCAGGCGGCGCACATCGGGGTGCTCGGCGATCGGCGCGCGGCCGTCGCGGCCGAGCACACGGCCCTGGACGCGGTCCGCGGCGTAGGCGGCGGCCTCCTGGTAGGCGCGGTCGGCGATACCGGTGGCCTGGAAGCCCATGCCCGCACGCGCCGAGTTCATCATCACGAACATGCCGGCCAGCCCTCCGCCGAGCTCGCCGACGAGGTAGCCGGTGGCATCCTCGTACGCGAGCACGCACGTGGGGCTGCCGTGGATGCCGAGCTTGTGCTCGATCGACACGGTCGTGACCGCGTTGCGCCCGCCGAGGCTGCCGTCCTCGTTCACGAGGAACTTCGGCGCGACGAACAGCGACAGTCCGCGCGCGCCCTCGGGCGCTCCGGGCGTGCGCGCGAGGACGAGGTGCACGATGTTCTCGGCGACGTCGTGGTCGCCCCACGTGATGAAGATCTTCTGGCCGCGGATGCCCCAGCTGCCGTCCTCGCGCTGCGTCGCCGTGGTGCGGATCGCGCCGAGGTCGGTGCCGGCGTCCGGCTCCGTGAGGTTCATCGTGCCGGTCCACTCGCCCGACACGAGCTTCGTGAGGTAGGTCTCGCGGATCTCGTCCGATGCTGCCGCGTCGAGGGCGTGGATCTGTCCGGCCGTCAGCAGCCAGCACAGCGCGAAGGCGGCGTTCGAGCCGTTCCAGATCTCGCCGAGACCCGCGCGGATCGCTCCTGGCAGCCCGTCGCCGCCCGCCGAGACGGGGGCCTCGGCCGTGACCCAGCCCGCCTCGACGAACGCCCGGTAGGCGGCCGCGAAGCCGTCGGGCAGCTGCACCTCGCCGTCCACGAGGCGCGCGCCGACGCGGTCGCCCACGGACTCGAGCGGCGCGATGACGGATGCCGCGAACTCGCCGGCTCCGGCGATGATCTCGGTCGCGTCGTCGGCGGTCAGCTCGCTGTCGGTCGCGCGCGCGACCAGATCGAGCCCGAACGCCTCGCCGTACAGGAAGGCGTAGTCGTCGACGGGGGCGGTGTACGAGGCTGCGGCGGCCATGCCGGACTCCTGACGTTCAGAACCGTGGAACTGCGGTTCAGTGTACGCGAGACTGAGTATCAAGCGAGTGCGCGTGGTGCCCGGGATCGACGCCGGAGCGCGCCGACGGACGGCGCAGGGCCGGGGTCCGGCATGCGCTCGGCGTCGCGCGGTCAGGCGGGGTCAGGCGGCGAGGGCGCGCAGGTGCGCCGAGACCCGTTCCGCGAAGGCCGGGCAGCCGGCGGCGACCAGGGCGTCGGTGAGGGAGTCCGTGGGCAGCCCCGCAGCGCGGCGGCGCTCGACGTCGTCCTGGCGTCGTCGCGTCAGTGCGCGCACGCTCGGGCCCGACTCGTCGTCCACGAGGCAGAGGAACTCGTCGGGCGTCCAGTGCTCGTCGGGGCCTCCGGCCCCGGCGTGCGACGCGGGCGCGAGGTGCACGTCGCTCTCGGTCGCCCCCGTGACCTCGTCGAGGACGGCACGCAGCAGGTGCTCGCGACGTGCGGCGGTGCTCGCGTCAGCCGCCTGATGGCTGGTGCGCCACTCGAGAGTGGCGGCCGTCAGCTCATCGGGCGAGGTGTGCAGCTGAAATGCGCCGTCGGTCTCGTCGCGCAGCATCGCCAGCCAGCAGAACGGAGTGGGCGTGGCGAGGACGTCGGCATCGACGAAGAAGCGCTGCGGCACGGGGGGATGCGGCACAGGGGACAGACTACCCAGCCGTGCCTGTCAGTCGGCTCCGAATTCCTCGTCGAATCGCAACAGCGCCTCGAACGCCTCGCGGCGCTCGCGCGCGCGGGTCTTGCGCAGCGCGAGGACGTCGCTCGTCCGCAGCCGGGTGTGGCTGCCCGCCATGCGCGAGGGCAGCACGCCGTCGCGCACCATCTTCATGAGGGTGGGGCGCGAGACGCCGATCAGCTCCGCCGCGACCGTCGTCGTCAGCTCTTCGGGGAGGGCGGTCACCGACACGCTGCCGCGCGCGAGGCCCACGAGCACCTGGAACAGGAACGTGTTGAGGTCCGGGCCGAGCGCGACGCCCTCGGTGTCTCCGCTCACGAGCGCGAGGCCTCGTGAGCCCGGCTCCTGCGCGCGCCGCACCAGGTCGGCCGCCTGCGCGCGCAGGTCGTCGTCGACGAAGACGGTTCCGTTCGTCAAGAGCACGGTCATCATGGCCCCCCAGCCCGTGCCGCGCCCGGAAACGACGCGCTGCACGCTCACATCATACGCAGTTGCACTTACAGGTGAAGGCTTTGCGGATGCATCTGGAACGCGCTAGCGTCGCCCGTACCGATCAGCCGACGGAGGGACACGACAACGGTGGATACGGATGCGCTCAAACGGACCTGGGGGCAGGTGGCGGCACACGGCGACGCGGTGCCCGGCTACTTCTACGCGCACCTGTTCCTGGCCCACCCTGAGACGCGCGACCTCTTCCCCGTCGCGATGGCCAACCAGCGCGACCGCCTCGTGAAGGCCCTCGGCCACATGGTGAGCAACGTCGACCACGTGGGCGACGTCGTCGGCTACATCGAGGACCTCGGGCGCGACCACCGCAAGTTCGGCACGATCGCCGGCCACTACCCGGCCGTGGGCGCGTCGCTCCTCGCGACGCTCAAGCACTTCCTGGGTACGGCGTGGACGCCGGAACTGGCGGCCGATTGGGCCGACGCGTACAACCTCATCGCGACGACGATGATCACGGCCGCCGAGTCCGTCGAGTCGCAGCCCGCGACGTGGGCGGGCGTGGTCGTCTCGACCGAGCGCCGCGGCATGGACGTGGGCACCGTCACGATCCGTCCCGACGACCGCTACCGCTACCAGGCCGGCCAGTCGCTCGCGCTCGAGATCCCGCAGCGTCCGCGCCAGTGGCGCTACTTCTCGCCGACGCACGCTCCCCGCGCCGACGGCACGATCACGTTCCACGTGCAGCTGGTCGCCGGCGGCCAGGTCAGCGGCGCGCTGCTGCGGGACGTGAAGGCGGGCGACCGGATCCGGCTGGGTCCGCCCATCGGCGAGCTGCTCACCCTCCCGTTCGAGAGCGAGTGGCCCGACCTGCTGCTCATCGCCGGCGGCACCGGGCTGGCGCCGCTCCTGGCGGTCCTCGACCAGGTCGCCGGGCGCCACGCGTCGCGCGGCAGCGGCCCGAAGGTCACGCTGTACCACGGCGTGCGGCATCCCTGGGGGTTCTACGCGCGCCCCGAGCTGGAGCGTTTCGCCGATGCGCCGTGGCTCACCGTCAGGTACGCGGTGTCGGACGACCCGTCCTTCCCCGGACCGCAGGGACTCATCGGAGACCTCGCCGCCGCCGACGGTCCGTGGGACGGCCGCATGGCGATGGTCTGCGGGTCGCCTCGAATGGTCGACCACACGATCGCGACGCTGCGCCGAGCCGGACTCGACGAGCACCTCATCCGCGCCGAGAAGTACGAAGACCCGTTCACCCAGCAACCCAGCGCTTCCGGCACGCAGGCAGCCACCCCGGAGCTCGCCCGCGCCGGTGCCGGGCGGGGAAACCAGTAGAGGGCAGAGACGAACATGACTCCGACTCAATCCGTATCGATCACGCCCGAGCTGCTGCGCAGCGTCTCGTTCCCCGAGGAGCGCCACGGGTACTCCCGCGGCGAGGTGCAGACGCTCCTCGCCGCGGCGGCCGACGCCCTTGAGCTCGCCTGGCGCGACAACGACGCGCTGACGGCGAGCGGCGTCAACACCGACGACGGCGAGATCTCGAGCCGTGCGGTGCTGCTGCTCAGCAGCGCGCAGCGCATCGCCGACGACGCCGTGGCCGAGGCCGAGTCGTACGCCAAGGACCTCATCGAGACCGCCCGCAAGCAGTACCGCGAGATCATCGAGCGCGCGCAGCAGGTCGCCCACTCGATCGAGAAGAAGGCCGCCGCCCATCCCGGGCAGGTCGCCGCCGCCGCGCCCGCGGCCGCCGCGGCGGGTGTGCCCGCGCCGGCTCCGGCCGCGCCCCAGGCGTGGGCGACCGACCGCTCCCCGGGCTTCGCGTTCGCGACCGACGACCTCGCCGCTGCGGGTCCGGCGTCGCCCGACGATGTCGTCCGCGCGCGCCAGTTCGCCCGCATGGCGACGGCCCAGGTGCATTCGCTCCTGGAGTCGATCGAGCGCGAACTCGGCAGGCTCGGGGCGACGCCTGCCGCTCCGCCTGCGCCTGCGGCCCCCGCCGCAGACGCGGAACAGCCGGTGGACGCCGACTGGCGCCCCGGCGACATCGAGTACTGACCCTCCATTCCCACCTCACGATCGGAACTCCATGACTGACACCACCGAAGCGACCCTGTACCAGCGACTCGGCGAGGGCGCCGGCATCGCCGCCGTCGTCGACGGGCTGTACACGCGCATCCTCGGCGACGAGACGCTCGCGCCGTACTTCACCGAGACCCGCATGGTCGACCAGAAGCGTCACATGGCGCTGTTCCTGGCCGCCGCCGCGGGCGGCCCGGACGGCTACAAGGGCAAGGACCTCGGCGTCGCGCACGCCGGCCGCGGCATCTCGGGCGAGGACTTCGACCGCGTCATCGGCCACGCCGCGGCCGCGCTCGCCGAGGCGGGTGTGGACGCCGACGCGATCAACCAGGTCGCCGGCGCGCTGCTGCCGCTGCGCCCCGTCATCACGAACGAGGTCGCGGTCGAGCAGACCGCGTAACGCCTCATCGAGGACACGGATGGATGCCGGCGGCCGAGGCCGCCGGCATCCATTTGTCGTCGTACCCGCGAAATAGCGTCGCGCCTCGCCCGCACCGGTGCGGGCTGACGGAAGAATCGCGTCATGACCAGACCCATCAGAGTCACCGTGTGGGGCGAGAACCGCCACGAGCAGCACGACGAGAGCGTCGCCCGGATCTACCCGGACGGCATGCACACCGCGATCGCCGAGGGGATCCGCGAGAACCTCGGGGATCGGGCGGTCGTGCGCACGGCGACCCTCGACGAGCCCGAGCACGGGCTCACCGAGGAGGTGCTGGTGCAGACCGACGTGCTGACGTGGTGGGGGCACGCGGCTCACGGCGAGGTGGGCGACGACGTGGTCGAACGCGTGCACCGGCACGTGCTGTCGGGCATGGGACTCATCGTGCTGCACTCGGGTCACTGGTCGAAGATCTTCGTGAAGCTCATGGGCACGAGCTGCACGCTGCGGTGGCGGGCCGAGCAGGACCGCGAGCTCGTGTGGACCGTCGACCCCACCCACCCGATCGCGCAGGGCGTGCCGCAGCCGATCGACATCCCGGCGCAGGAGATGTACGGCGAGTTCTTCGACATCCCGGCGCCCGACGAACTCGTCTTCATCAGTTCGTTCAGCGGGGGAGAGGTGTTCCGCTCGGGGTGCACGTTCCGCCGCGGCCACGGCCGCATCTTCTACTTCAGTCCGGGTGACCAGGAGTACCCCGTCTACCACCACCGCGACGTCCGGCGCGTGATCGCGAACGGCGTGGAGTGGGCGCGCAGCGATCGCCCCGACCGCACGCTGCCCACACTGCTGCGCTACGACACCGGGGAATTCGCGCGTGGCGCCGACTACGCCCACGCGGCGCCCGAGATCGCCGAGGCCCGTGCGGCGGCGGAGGCGGGCGAGGCATGACGTTCGCGACGTGGCCCGCCGACGCCGGCGCCGACGCCGGGCGCGTGCGGGTCGTCGTGGTCGGCGCCGGTCCGATGGGGCGCGCCTGGCTGCGCACCATCATGGCGGAGCGTGACGTGGAACTCGCCGGCATCGCCGACCTCGCGGTCGAGGTGGCCGACGAGGCCGCGGCCGAGGTCGGGGTGCCCGGGCTTGCGACGGGCGCCGACGCCGTCGAGCTCGTGCGCCGCACCGGCGCGCACGCGATCGTCGACGTCACGGTGCCCGCCGCGCACCACCCCGTCACCCTCGCCGCGCTGCGAGCCGGCATCCCGGTGCTCGGCGAGAAGCCGGCCGCTGCGACGGTCGCCGAGGCGCTGTCTCTTGCCGCCGCCGCCCAGCTCACCGGGCAGCTGTTCATGGTGAGCCAGTCGCGCCGCTACGACGACCACCTGTACGCGACGCGGGCGCTCGCGGCAGGCCTCGGGCGTGCCGGCATCCTCTCGGTCGACTTCTTCAAGGCGCCGCGCTTCGGCGGATTCCGCGACGCGATGTCCAGCCCGCTGCTGCTCGACATGGCGATCCACCAGTTCGACATGGCGCGGTTCCTCCTGGGCGCCGACCCGGTGTCGGTGATGTGCGACGAGTACAACCCGGCATGGAGCTGGTACGCCGGCGACGCCGCGGCCACCGCCGCGTTCGAGTTCGACGACGGCGCCCGCTTCGTCTTCACCGGCAGCTGGTGCAGCCCCGGCCTCGAGACGTCGTGGAACGGCTCGTGGCGCCTGTCGGCCGAGCACGGCTCCGTGCTGTGGGACGGCGACAACCCGCCGACGGGGGATGCCGTCGGCACCGGCCTCCCGGCGGCCGACGTCGCCGCTCCCGGGGCCGGGATCTCGGGCTCGCTGCGCGAGTTCGTCGCGGCGCTGCGCACCGGCGCCGAGCCGATGGGCCGGGTGCACGAGAACATCCTGAGCCTCGCGATGGTCGAGGCCGCGATGCTCAGTGCGCGCACCGGCCGCCGCGTGAGCATCGACGAGATCCTCGATGCCTCGCTGGCCACGGCGCTCAGCGCCGAGCGCGACGCCGGGGTGCGCTCGGTGATGGCCGGCTGGGGCTCGGCGCGGGACGCCCTGTCGGAGTGAATCCCAGGGCGCGGCGTTGCCAGCACCCACTACTCGGTGTTACCGTATAGCAGTACTCGGTGATACCGAGTACTGGGAATGAGGAGCAGCGATGGAAGACCTGACCGAGATGCTGAAGGGCACCCTCGAGGGCTGCGTGCTGCAGATCATCGGCACCGAGGAGACGTACGGCTACGCGATCACGCGGCAGCTCAACGAGCTCGGCTTCGCCGACGTGATCGAGGGCACCGTCTACACGATCCTGCTGCGGCTGGAGCGCAACGGCCTGGTCGAGGTGACCAAGCGGCCCTCGGGCGTCGGCCCGCCACGCAAGTTCTACGGGCTCAACGACGCGGGCCGTGCTGAGCTCGCCACGTTCTGGGCCAAATGGGAGTACGTCTCCACCCGTATCGACACACTGAAGGAGAGCGCACGATGAACTTCTGGGAGACCATCACCGGCAGCGACCTGACCCGGGAGTGGAAGGCGTTCGACGCCCGGGCAGAGGCGCTGCCCGCCGACTACCGCGCCGCGTGGCGCGACCTGACGACACGGCTCATGCCCTACGGCGACTTCACGGGCCGCAACCTGACGCCCGTCCTCGACGGCGCGCTGGGGCTGCTGGAGGAGTCCGCCGCCGACGGGCTGCGCATCGACGACGTGCTCGGCGGCGACATCGACGGCTTCGCCGCGGCGCTCGCCGGAGAAGAGGGCGCCCCCGACTTCCGCGAGAAGTGGCGCCGGCAGCTGAACCGCAACGTGGCGCGCCGCCTGGCGCAGACAGGAGAGTGACATGGGCATCCGGGACATCCTCGAGGGCAAGAAGCAGTGGCGCGCACACGTCGCACGCGTGAAGGCGCTCCCCGCCGACTACCGCATCGTCTACGACGAGCTGCAGAAGTACTACTTCAAGGTCGGCCCCGTCGGCATCGAGGACGGCACGCTGCTGTCGGGGATCGTCGACTTCTTCGAGCAGGGCGCCGCCGACGGCAAGAGCGCGCGCGAGCTCGTGGGCGAGGACGTCGCCGCGTTCGCCGACGACCTCATCGCCGACACCCCGACCTACGCCGACAAGTACCGCGACTCGCTCACGGGCGGGTCGGGCGGCGCGAAGGAGTGAATGGATGCCGGCGGCCGCGGCCGCCGGCATCCCGTCCGTCCCGCTGCGGGGGTCGGAGGGGCGGCGTACGATTCCCGGCGTGACCCACACCGACCGCGCCGCGGCGCTGCTCGCCCTGCACTCCGGCCCCGGCTTCGTCATCCCGAACGCGTGGGATGCCGGCACCGCCCGCATCCTCGAGCAGGTGGGCTTCCCGGCCATCGCGACCACCAGCGCCGGTATCGCGTGGTCGTGCGGACTGCCCGACGGCGGCCCGCTCGGCGTCGACACGATGTTCGCGCGCGTGGCCGAGATCGTCGCCGCGGTCGACGTGCCGGTGTCGGCCGACCTGGAGGCGGGGTACGGCGACACCCCGGCCGAGGTCGGAGCCGCCGTCGCGCGGGCCGCGTCGCTCGGCGTCGTCGGCGGCAACATCGAAGACGCCGCCGGCGGCCGGCTGTTCGACATCGAGACGGCGACCGCTCGTCTTGCGGCCGCGCGGGCGGCGGCATCCGCGGGTTCGTTCGTGCTCAACGCGCGCACCGACGCGTACTTCGTCGGCGGCGTCGACGACCCGTTCGCCGAGACGGTCGAGCGCGCCCGCCGGTACGTCGAGGCGGGAGCGGACGGCATCTTCGTGCCGGGCGTGCGCGACGCCGACACGATCCGCCGGCTCGTCGACGAGATCGCGGCTCCCGTGAACATGGTCGCGGGGCTCACCTCGCCGGTGATCCCCGCGCCTGCGCTGTTCGCGCTCGGGGTGAAGCGGGTGAGCGTCGGGGGCAGCATCGCGCGTGCCGCGTTCAGCGCCGTCGAGCGCGCCGGCCGTGAGCTGCTCGATGACGGCACCCTCGGGTTCCTCGACGGGGCCGTCGGCTATGCCGGGCTGCAGGAGCGATTCGGCGCCTGACGCGCCCGGCTCGACGAGCCCCTTGCGCACGCGCGGATGCCCCGGCCCGATGCAGCGCGCCGGGCCGGGGCATCCCCTCTCCGGATCAGTCTCCGGACGCGACCTTCTCGCGTCGGCGGCGCCCGCCGCGCGGGGCAGGAGCCTCGGCGGCGCGCTGCTCGGCCTCGAGGCGCTCGGCCTCCTCGCCGCCGATGGCCTCACCGCGGGCGACGAGCCCGGCGACGTCCGACAGCGGGATCTGCTTGAGGAAGAGGGCCAGCACGAAGGCGGCGGCGATGAACGGCACGAGGTACCAGAACACCGGCGCGAGCGCGTCGGCGTAGGCGTCGACGACGCCCGTACGGATCTGGTCGGGCAGGTCGTTCAGCACGGACGGGTCGATGGTCGAGGTCGCCTGCCCGGCCTGCTCGGCGGACGCGCCGGCATCGGTGAACACCTTCGTCAGGTTCTCGGTGAGCCGCGTCGTGAACAGCGTGCCGAACACGGCGGTGCCGAGCGCTGCGCCCACCTCGCGGAAGTAGTTGTTCGTCGACGTGGCGGTGCCGAGGTCGGATGCGGGGACCGCGTTCTGCACGACGAGCACCACGACCTGCATGATGCAGCCGAGGCCCACGCCGAACAGGAACAGGTACACACAGATCAGCCAGATCGGCGTCGAGGCCGTCAGCGTCGTCATGAGGATCATCGCGACGCCGACGATGAGCGTGCCGACGATCGGGAACAGCTTGTACCTGCCGGTCTTCGTGATCAGCAGGCCCGACGCGATCGAGGTGCCCATCACACCGACCATCATCGGCAGCATCAGGAGGCCGGATGCCGCCGCCGACGTGCCGGACGACATCTGCAGGAACGTCGGCACGAAGCCGAGGGCCGCGAACATGCCGATGCCGATCGCCATGCCGATGGCGGTGGCGTTGATGAAGATCGGGTTGCGGAACATCGACAGCGGCATGATCGGGTCCGCGGCCCGCGACTCGGTGAAGACGAACAGTCCTGCGGCGGCGACGAGCCCGGCGCCCCACGCCCACGTCGCGCCGGAGTCCCAGCCGAAGTCGGCCGAACCGCCGAAGTCCGTGAAGAAGATGAGGCACGTCGTCGCCGCCGACAGGAACAGCACGCCCAGCCAGTCGATGGGCTTCTCGGCCTTCTTGTCGGGCAGCTTGAGGGCGAAGACGGCCACGAAGAACGCCGCGATGCCGACGGGGATGTTGATGTAGAACGCCCACTGCCACGTCAGGTGGTCGACGAAGAACCCGCCGAGGAGCGGGCCGGCGACGGCCGCGAGGCCGAAGATGCCGCCGATCGGGCCGAGGTACTTGCCGCGCTGGTCGGCGGGCACGATGTCGGCGATGATCGCCTGCGACAGGATCATGAGGCCACCGCCGCCGAGACCCTGGACGGCGCGGAAGATCACGAACATCCAGAAGTCGGTGGCGAACGCGCAGCCGATCGAGGCGAGCGTGAAGATCGCGATGGCGACCATGAACAGGCGGCGGCGGCCGAGCACGTCGCCGAACTTGCCGTAGATCGGCATCACGATCGTCGTCGCGAGGATGTACGCCGTGGTGATCCACACCTGGTGCGAGACGCCGCCGAGCTCGCCGACGATGGTAGGCATGGCCGTCGACACGATCGTCTGGTCGAGGCTCGACAGCAGCATGCCCGCGATCAGCGCGGAGAAGATGATCCAGATGCGCCGCTGCGTGAGCAGGAACGGCGCATCCCCGCCGGGCTTGGCGGTGGGGAGGGTGGCGGTGGTCATTCGGGTGTTCCTATCAATGCGGTCTGCGTGACGAAGAGGTCGCGCGCCGCGCCGATGCGTCGCTCGAAGATCTCGATGAAGGTGTCGGCGTCGCTCGCGCCGAGGAACTCGCCGGCGGCGGAGCGGACGACCGCGCCCACCACCTGCGCAGCCACCTCGGCGCGCAGGTCTCCGGGCTCGAGGCGCTCGCGCTGCTCGATGAGCTGCGCGTCGTAGCGCTCGCCCTCGGCGCCGAGCTCGAGCATGCGGCCCAGCAGCCTGGGCTCCTTCTCGACCGCGCGGAAGAGATCCTGAACGGTGTCGGGGGCGATGTCGAGGGCGCGCCAGCGCTCCTCGGCGAGGACCGCGAGGTCGGTCAGCAGGTTCGGCGACAGCCCCGGTTCGTCGGAGCCTCCCGCGACGAAGCGGGCGACGGCGTCGGCATCCGCCCGCTCGATCGGGACGCCGAGCACCGCGTCGTCCTTCGACGCGAAGTAGTTGAAGAAGGTGCGTCGCGACACCGCGGCCTCGGCGCACAGCTCCTCGACCGTGAAGCCGGCGAGGCCGTGCTCGGCCGTGAAGCGGCGGGCCGCGCGGATGAGGGTGCGCGTCGTCTCGGCGCGGCGGCGCTCTCGCAGCCCATCTGCACTATCGGTCACATCATGCAGTTTTGCACTAACCGCCTAATCGTGCAAAACAGCTGTACTCGAAGCCCGACGATGCAGCACCGGCAGCACGTACGTCCGCCGCACCGGCAGCCGGGGACTCTCGAGCCGGTCGACCATCATCTCGACGGCGAGCCGGCCGATGTCCTGCTTGGGCGGGCGCAGCGCCGTGATCGGCGGTTCGGCACTCTCGGCCACCTCGTCGTCGTAGGCGACGATCGCGAGGTCGCCGGGGATCGCCCACCCGTGGTCGAGCGCATACTGCTCCAGCAGCACGGCCTGCGGGTCGTTGTGGATGAGGAGCGCCGTCGTCGCCGTCTCGCGGCACCTCTGCAGCACGTCGGCGATGAGCTGCTCGCGCGCGACGCCGTCCAGCTCGTCGAGCGTCGCGTCGACGTCGACGTCGCAGTCCAGCCCGAGCTCCGCGACCGCGCGGTCCCAGCCGCGCCGCAGCTGCCACGACGTCGGCGAGCCTTCGGAGGTGAGGATGCCGACCCGCCGGTGGCCCAGCGACGCCAGGTGCGCCGCAGCCAGCGAGCCGCCGAACACGTGGTCGGTGGTGACCCACTCCAGGCTCGTGAGTGCGAGCGTGGACGGCACGCGCCGCTCGGCCAGCACGACGGGGATCGGCAGGGCTTCGAGCCAGTGCAGCAGCGCGCGGCCGTCGGGGCCGAGCGTCTCGGGCGCCACGATGAGGCCGTGCAGCCCGCCGGATTCGACGAGAGACGCGATCTGGCGGCGCTGGTCGTCGACGGAATAGCTCGCGCCGCGCAGGACGAGCTGCACGCCGAGCTCGGTGGCCGCGGCTCGCGACCCGATCATGATGTGCGGCCAGTAGTAGCTGAGCGACGGCACGATCATGCCGACGCGATAGCGGATGCCGCGCCCCGCCGCCCCGGGGACGCTCGTGTCGAGGCGGCTGCGCAGCGTCGCGCCGCCGTGGACGCGGGTGACGAGGCCGCGATCGGCGAGGTGGCCGATGTCGCGGCGGATCGTGAGCTCCGACACGCCGAGCTCGCGAGCGAGGTCGGCGACCCGCACGGAGCCGCTGCGGCGGAGCTCGTCGAGGATGTGCTCGCGTCGCGAGAGGCCGAACGCCGGGGGCTCCGAAGACTGCTCCATGATCGCCTCAGCGTACAGATGTGTTCGAATGCGTTCAAGCATGATCGAACCTGTTCGATTCGCTACCGGCATCCGTCCCCTGCAGGCAGGATTTCGCTGCGGGCACGCGGTCGTGCCCCGATATGCGTGCCAGCGCCCGAAGGAGAAGTGCACATGCCGCAGGCAAGGATGCCGCGTCCGGACACCGGACCGAAGACCCCACGGATCCGGAGGGGTGTCGTCGCCGCAGTGGTGACCGCGGCCGTGATCGCCGCACCGCTCACCGTGCCCGCGATGGCGCAGGCGGCGGGAGCCGACCCCGTGACGGTGAACGTCAACGGCGCCGACGTCGCCGCGGCGGCACTCAACAAGAACGGTCTGACGTTCAAGGGCTTCGGCGTGCTGTCGGCCAACTCGACCAGCGCTCTGCTGCTCGACTACAAGTCGCAGCATCCCGACAAGTACTGGGAGCTGATCGAGACCCTGTTCGGCGGCGACCACCCGATCATGAACACCGTCAAGATCGAGATGGGCAACGACCGCAACACGTCGACCGGCCCGAACGCCTCGACGATGCGCACGCGCGACGAGTACCCGAACGTGCTGCGCGAGCCCGGCTTCCAGCTCGCGGCCGACGCGCAGCTGGTGGCGCACGGCGACGTGCACGTCAGCATCCTGCGGTGGAACCGGCCGGCGTGGGCCGTGAACGACGCCGACCAGTACATCTGGTTCAAGAACACCGTGATCGCGGCGTACCGCGAGTACGGCGTCATGGTCGACTCGATCAACCCCGACACCAACGAGACCAGCACGCCCAACGTGCAGCTGTACAAGGACTTCGCCGGCTGGGTGAAGAACGACGCCAAGGGCTACGAGGGCGCCACCGCGAGCGACCCGAACAACGGCTTCGCCACGCAGCAGGAGGCCGACCTCTTCCACGCGATCCGCACGGTCGCCGCCGACACCGTGGGGACGCCGCCGGTGTCGTTCGGCAACGCGATGACGTCGGCCACCGACTCGTCGCTGCGCGACGCGGTCGACATCGTCGGCTTCCACTACTCCAGCGCCGACGACAGCGCCGGCAACATGAAGAAGATCGCCGAGCAGCTCGACCAGGAGGTGTGGAACTCCGAGGGCCAGTCCACCTTCTCGAGCTCGGCCGACCGCCCCAACAACAACGCCAGCGACGAGCAGGGCGGCAGCGGCACCGAGTTCGGCGGCACGAACAGCGCGCTCGAGATGGGCAACTGGATCACGACCGGCTTCGCCGCGTCGCGTCGCACGATGAACATCTTCCAGCCGGCGATCGGCTCGTTCTACGACGGGTTCCAGTACTCCTCCAAAGAGCTCGTGAACGCCCGCGACCCGTGGTCGGGCTGGCTGTACTACGACGGCGGCCTCGCGGTGCTCGAGCAGTTCACGCAGTTCGCGACGCTCGGGTGGGAGAACGCCGACAACACCGCCGGCATCTGGCGGGCGATCCCGCAGGCCTCCAAGAGCGAGCTCGGCACCGGCAACCCGCCGAGCGGTGCTCGCGCCGGGGGTGCGTCGTACACGACGCTCGCGGCGCCCGACGCGTCGGACTTCTCGACGGTCGTCATCAACGACTCGAAGTTCGCCAAGACCTACCGCGTCGTCGCGAAGGACCTGAACCTCGGCGCCGACGCGACCGCCGAGGTGTGGGAGACGCGTGCCGCCGACGCCGGCCAGGCGTACGACGCGAACTACCTCAAGCCCGTGGCCGAGGTGCAGCCTGCCGCCGACGGCTCTTACACCGTCACGGTGAAGCCGTGGTCGACCGCCACGATCACGACCCTCGACCACGCGACCACGAAGGCCGACGGCTCGCTCGTGGCGAAGGACGGGTACGGCTCGGGCCTGCCGACGTCGAAGGAGTACACCGACGCCGACGGGGGACGCGACGTGCTCGACACGGACGCCAG
Source organism: Microbacterium sp. NPDC058389 (assembly GCF_042722305.1). Lineage (NCBI taxonomy): Bacteria > Bacillati > Actinomycetota > Actinomycetes > Micrococcales > Microbacteriaceae > Microbacterium > Microbacterium sp. NPDC058389. The sequence continues at coordinate 82,806 of NZ_JBHXJQ010000013.1, read as the reverse complement.
CGGCAACGTCAACGGGGTGGCCGACGACGCGTTCCTGTACGCCGACGACTTCGACTACCGCGAGGAGGGCACGATCCAGGGCTACGACCCGGCCACCGGGCAGCTGGTCGACAGCGGCGTGCCGTACTTCACGGCCCGCGGCGATCAGGCCAAGCCCGCCGGCACGCCCGCGGTGCAGAGCGAGGACAACGGCGCCACCCCGCGCTACACGAACGACACCAACGGCGCGTTCGAGTCCGTCGCGACGCAGGATGCCGTGCACGGCCGCGTGCTGCGCCAGCAGGTAGGCCCCGGCATGGCCGGCGGCGCGTGGAACAGCGGCGACCCGAAGACCACCATCGGTGACGCGCGCTGGGCGAACTACACGGTCTCGTCCGATGTGCTGTTCGAGGCGACCGGCTCGCAGTACGCGACGATCGGCGCCCGTGAGCAGGGCGGCACGGCCAACGGCCAGAGCGTGTCGGCCGCCGAGCTCAAGATCGATCCGACCGGCGCCTGGACGTTCATGCGCTTCGGCGCGACGCTCTCCAGCGGCACGGTGCCCGCCGACGCGGGCTTCAAGACCGGTGCCGGCGTCTGGAACAACGTCGCCGTGAAGGTGGCAGGGTCGGTCTACACGGCCTACGTCAACGGCGTCCAGGTCGCGACCTACACGGATGCCGCACCGCAGGCGACCGGACGCATCCAGCTCGGCTCGAGCTTCAGCTTCGTCCAGTTCGACAACCTGAAGATCGAGACCGTTCCCGGCTACACGCCGTACTACGCGGCGATGATCGACGGCATGCACCAGACCAGCTGGGCGGACTCGTCGGTGCCGGTGCTGCAGTTCGACGCGAACTGGAGCCACGTCAACGGCCAGGGCATGTTCGAGTGGCAGCGCACCGCGTCCAAGAGCACCGCCAAGGGCGCCGCGATGACCTACGCGTTCACCGGCACCGGGCTCGACATCATCGGCACCAACTCGGGGGGTCCCACGCTCGACGTCGTGGTGGACGGCGTTCCCGTCGTCGCCGCCGCGCCGACCTACAGCGCCGGCAGCGAGCGGACCGCGTTCCAGCTTCGAGGTCTCGCGAACGCGGCGCACACGGTCGTGATCAAGACCGCCAACGACAGCTCGATCAACGTCGACGCGGTCGGGGTGGTCACCGCCACGGCGGACTCGTCGAAGGTCGACACGACGGCGCTCGCCGCCCTGGTCGGATCCGTCGACGACCTGGCCGAGAGCGAGTACAGCGCCGACACGTGGGCGGTGTTCGCGGCCGTGAAGGCGGACGCGGAGGCCGCGGCATCCGATCCCGTCGCCTACGGGCTGGACGCCGAGGGCGCGACCGCGCTGTCGGCCCGCCTGACGGCAGCCGCCGACCGGCTCACCCCGAAGGACGTGAGCCCTGACGTCGTCGACCTCGGCGTGGTGAGCATCACGTCGAAGGAGCGCACGCTGCCCTCGCACCTCACCCTCCTCGGCGCCGACGAGAAGGTGACGTGGAGCCTCAGCGCCGTCGACACGGCAAAGACGGCGGCCGAGCTCGGCACGTTCACCGCGACCGGACGCTCGACCGCGAAGCTCGACTCCGGGCTGTATCAGCGGTTCAGTGCCACGGTGCTGGTGGTGCCCGCCGACCTCGAGTACTTCGTCGACTCGGGTTCGTCGGGTGCGGCGGCCGGCTCCGCGTACGCCGCGGTGCGGACGGCCTTCCCCGACCTGCGCAACGACGCCGCCGACCAGAAGTGGGACGGGACGGCCGCGGGCGAGACGTGGGGCTACTCGACGACCGCGACGACGCTCGCGGCGGGCTCACCGCTGGACTGGGGCTCGTCGTACGTCGGCGCAGACTACAACAAGCCGATCACGTACCACCTGGCGCTGCCGGCGGGGTCGTACAACCTCGTCGGGGTGCAGGCGCCGCGTGCGGGGCTCACGACCAACGTCTACTCGAAGGTGACCGCCGCGGGCGTGTCGACGACGAAGACGGCGGTGTCGACCGGCGCGGCCACCCCGGTGGCGCAGACGCTGACGCTGGATCAGGACGCCGTGGTCGACCTGGAGTTCGGCACGACCGGCACGAGCGGCTACAACGCCCGCCTCGCGCTGGTCTACGTGCAGAGCCTGCCGCGCGACCTGGGCGTGCAGGGGGCGCTGGGTGTGGCCGACGACCTGCCAGGCACGGTCCTGGTGGCCGGTGCCGAGAAGGACGTGGAATGGGATGCCGCGTCCGCGGCGCAGCCGCGCACGGAGTATGCGGCGCTCACGCTGACCGGCCGCCTGACCGCCACGGACCAGCCCGTCATCGCACGGTACGAGATCGTGCCGCCGGCGCTCGTGTACTACATCGACTCGGGCACGAGCGGTGCGGCCTCGCCGCAGTACACGGCGGTGGCGGGCGCGGTGCCGCTGCGCAACGACAAGGTCGACCAGGTGTCGGCGGCGGCCGACCAGTGGGGATATGTCGCCGACGGCATGAAGACCAAGGGCACCACCGACATCAACGACAAGTACTCGACGGGCCTCTACCAGGACACGACGAAGCTGGTCTACCGTCTGCCGCTGGATGCCGGCACGTACACGCTGACGGGCGGTTTCACCGAGTGGTGGAACATCAACCGCGCGATGTACCAGACGGTCTCGGTCGCCGGGACGGAGCTCGCCAAGGGCACCATTCCGCTGTCGGGGACGAGCACGCCGCTCGCCGCCGCGCTGACCTTCACGCTGACGGCACCGGCCACGGTCGACTACGTCGTGACCAACGAGGGCGCCGGCAGCGAGAAGCCGGTGATCTCGTGGCTCGCCGTCGCCGACACCACGAAGGCGGCAGCCCCGCAGAACGCGCAGGCGACCCCCGCCGGCGACACCTCGATCCGCGTGTCGTGGGATGCCTCGGCCCCGACGGGCCCCGGATTCACCGGATACCGCGTGTACGAGGCCGGCGGCACCGAGCCCGTGTGCGAGACGACGAAGACGACGTGCACCATCGCGGCGCTGGAGCTCGGCACGACCCACGCGTACGAGGTCGCCGGCGTGAACGTGCTCGGCGAGGGCGACCGGTCGGCCGCAACGGCGGCGGTGACCCTGCCCGAGGTGACGTCGGACGACGGCGCCAAGGCGGTCCCCGGCAAGGGCGTGCTGTCGTCCAACGACGGCTGGGACACCGGCCTCAAGGACGGCACGTTCCAGGTGACGATGGACCTGTGGTGGGGCGAGAACGGCCAGCTGTTCAAGCTCTACCGCGACGGGGAGCTCGTCGCCAAGGTGCCGCTCGCGATGATGACCCCGGCTGCGCAGCGCGCGGTCGTCGACATCGCGGGACTGAAGAACGGCACCTACGTCTTCACGGGCGAGCTCGTGAACTCGAAGGGCACGACGGCCACGCAGCCGCTCACCGTCAAGGTGACCGACGCGTCGCCCGGCAAGCCCGTCCTGTCGGTGTCCGACAAGAAGGGCGACGGTCAGTACACCGTCACCGCCGACCTGTGGTGGGGCACCAACGCGACCTCGTACCGGTTCCTCGAGAACGGCGCCGAGGTCGGGTCGGGCACGCTCACGGCGGCGTCGCCGGCGGCGCAGCGCGCGACGCTGCCCGTCACCGGCAAGGCGAAGGGCACCTACACCTACACGGTCGAGTTCACCAACGCCGCCGGGACGACGGTGAGCGCCCCGCTGAAGGTGACCGTCACGAAGTAGCAGGGCAGTGGATGCCTCGGCCCGCGGATCACGCAGGGTCGAGGCATCCACTTTTCGTTCTGCCGGGCCGGCGGTCCGCCGGATCGGGGAGGATGGCGGAGTGTCCGTGCGTCCGCGCGCGGGACGGAGAGAGGTCGACGATGACGCTTCGCAGTTCGCAGTGGTACGCGGGGGACGATCGCAACGCGTACATCCACCGGGCGTGGATGCGCCGGGGCGTGCCGGATTCGGCGTTCGAGGGGCGGCCGCAGATCGCGATCGCCAACACCGCCTCGGATCTCACGCCGTGCAACGCGCACCTGAGCGAGGTGGCGCGGTCGGTGAAGAACGGGATCTACGAGGCGGGCGGCATCCCGCTGGAGCTGCCGGTGGTCTCGCTCGGCGAGACCAATGTGCGGCCGACCGCGATGCTGTGGCGCAACATGGCGGCGATGGCCACCGAGGAGATGCTCCGGGCCAACCCGATCGACGGCGTGGTGCTGCTGGGCGGCTGCGACAAGACGATCCCGTCGCTGCTGATGGCGGCGGCATCGGTGGATCTGCCGGCGGTGGTGGTGCCGGGTGGGCCGATGCTGACCGGGCACTTCCGCGGCGAGGCGCTGGGCTGCGGCACGGATGTGTGGCGGCTGAGCGAGGAGGTGCGCGCGGGCACGCTGTCGGAGGAGGCCTTCCTGCGAAGCGAATCGTCGATGATCCGCTCGAGGGGGCACTGCAACACGATGGGCACGGCCTCGACGATGGCGCTGGTCGCCGAGGCGCTGGGCGTCGTCGTGCCGGGCGTGGCGGGGACGCCGGCGCCGGATGCGCGGCTGCTGGCGGCCGCGCACGACACCGGCCGGCTCGCGGTGCAGCTGGTCGCCGACGACCGCCGGCCCTCGACGTTCCTCACGACGGGGAGCTTCCACAACGCGATCGTGGCGCTCGCCGCGATCGGCGGATCGACGAACGCGGTCGTGCACCTGCTGGCGATCGCCGGGCGGCTCGGGATCGACCTGTCGATCGACGACTTCGACCGCATCGGCGCCGAGGTGCCGCTGTTGGTGAACCTGCAGCCGGCCGGGCACTACCTGATGGACGACCTGTACCGTGCGGGCGGGTTCCTGGCCGTGCTGCGCGAGGTGCGCGACCTGCTCGACCCCGCCGCGCTGAGCATCACCGGCCGCCCGCTGGTGGATCACCTCGACGACGCCCGCATCTGGGACCCCGACGTGATCACGCCGCGCGACGCGCCGCTGCAGCCGCATGCCGGCATCTCAGTGCTGCGCGGCTCGCTCGCGCCCGGCGGTTCGCTCATCAAGCCCGCGGCGGCGTCGCCGCACCTGCTGAAGCACCGGGGCCGGGCGGTCGTGTTCGACTCGATCGAGGACTTCCACGCCCGCGTGGACGACCCCGACCTCGACATCGACGAGAACAGCGTCATGGTGCTGCGCGGCTGCGGTCCGAAGGGGTACCCGGGCATGCCCGAGGTGTCGAACATGCCGCTGCCGGCGAAGCTGCTGGCGAAGGGCGTGCGCGACATGGTGCGCGTGTGCGACGGCCGGATGTCGGGCACCGCGTACGGCACCGTGGTGCTGCACGTCACCCCTGAAGCGGCCGCGGGTGGCCCGCTGGCGCTCGTGCGCACCGGCGACTGGATCAGCCTCGACGTGCGCGCCCGGCGCCTGGACCTCGACGTGCCCGCCGAAGAGCTGGCCGCGCGGATGCCGAACCAGGCGACCCTCGACGGCTACGCGAACCCGCGACGCGGGTGGGAGCGCCTGTACGTCGACCACGTGCTGCAGGCCGACCGTGGCGCCGACCTCGACTTCCTCGTCGGGGCGTCCGGTTCGGAGGTGTCGCGTGAATCCCATTGACGTGACGAGGAGCAAGGGGCCCGGTCGTTGAGCGAGCGAAGCGAGACGAAACGCGTGGACGGATGGGAACGGGTGCCGCTCCTGGCAACGGCCCAGGTGGCGACCGACGAACGGCTGTTCCTGGGCGAAGGTCCGACGTGGGACCCGGTGCGGGAGCGCCTGCTGTGGGTCGACATCATGGCGGGAGTCGTCCACACCGGCCGGCTTCGCGACGACGGGAGCATCGCCCCCGCGGAACGCATCGCGCTGCCCGACACCGCGGGGGCGGTCGCGGTCGCCGCCGACGGCGCGCTCGTCGTCGCCGGCACGCACCGGCTGCACTACGTCGCACCCGATGGCGCGATCTCGTCCGGTCGCGAGCTGGTCGCAGGCGCCGGCCGCCGGTTCAACGACGGCAAGCCCGACCCCGCCGGGCGCTTCGTGGTGGGCACCCTCGGCCCGGGCGGCGAGCTGCTGCTCCGGATGGACGCCGACGCCGGCGAACCCGTGACCGTCATCGACGACGACCTGACGCTCTCGAACGGTCTCGCCTGGAGCGCTGACGGGCGGCGCTTCTACAGCGTCGACACCGGCACCGCGCGCATCTTCGTGCGCGACTACGACCCCGTCTCGGGCGAGGTCGGCGAGCGCACCGTCTTCGCGGTGCTCGACCACGGGCATCCCGACGGCCTGACCGTCGATGCCGACGACCACGTCTGGGTCGCCGTGTGGGGCGGGGGGTGCGTCCTCCGCTTCTCGCCCTATGGTGCGCTCGTCGGCCGCGTCGACGTGCCCGCGCCGCACACCACGTGCCCGGTGTTCGCGGGACCCGGTCTCGACACGCTCGTCATCACGACCGCGACCGAGCACCTGACGCCCGCGCAGCTCGCGGAGCACCCGCTGTCGGGGCGCGTGTTCACGGCACGGACCGGGGTGCGCGGTATCCCTCCGCTCCTGTGGGGCGGGCGATGAAGGCGCTCGTGATCACCGCACCGGGGCACGCGGAGGTGCAGGACCTCCCCGCACCGATCGCGGCGCCGGGGGAGGTGGTCGTCGACGTGCAGCGCGCCGGCATCTGCGGCACGGACCTCGAGTTCTTCAGCGGCGCGATGGCGTACCTGCACTCCGGCCATGCCGCATACCCGATGCGCATCGGCCACGAGTGGATGGGCACCGTCTCGGCGGTCGGCGTCGGCGTCGACCCCGCGTGGATCGGGCGCCGGGTCACCGGCGACACGATGCTCGGCTGCGGCGCATGCCGCCGCTGCGACCGTGGCCGGCAGCACGTGTGCGAGCGCCGGCTGGAGCTCGGCATCCGCGGCGGCAAGCCGGGCGCGCTGGCCGAGCAGGTCGCGACGCCTGCTCGATCGCTGCACCGGCTGCCCGACGCCGTCGACGATGCGCGGGGGGCGCTCGTGGAGCCGGGCGGCAATGCCTTCCGGGCGGTGGAGGGCGCGGCGCTGCGGCCGGGGGACCGCTGCCTCGTGCTCGGGCCCGGCACCATCGGCCTGCTGTGTGCGCTGTTCGCGCGCGCGGCGGGCGCCGAGGTGCACCTGCTCGCGCGCGACGAGGTCTCGGCGGCGTTCGCCCGCACGCTCGGCTTCGACGACGTCTGGACCGAGGAGCGGCTGCCACGGCTGCCGTGGGACGCCGTGATCGAAGCATCCAACTCCCCGCTCCTGCCGGCGCGGGCGCTGGATCTCGTCGAGCCCGGCGGACGCACCGTGTACATCGGCCTGGCCGGCACCCCGAGCCTCATCGACACCCGCGACCTCGCCCTCAAGGACGTGACGGCGGTCGGCGTGCTGAGCGCGTCGCCCGGCCTTGCCGGGACGATCGACGCCTACGCGGCGGGTGTCGTCGATCCGCGACCGCTCATCGCCGCCACCGTCACGCTCGACGAGCTGCCCGCGATCCTCGCCGGCGCCCGGCCGGCGGGCGCCGGCCGGGGTCCGAAGTTCCACGTCGCGCTCTGACGCGGGAGGGATGCCGCCGCTCAGCCCAGTCGGCCGGTCAGGGCGAGCGCGCCGACGGCCGTCGCCGTCACCAGCAGCGAGAGCACCGCGCCGAGCGCGAGCGGCCGCCAGCCGGCCCGGCGGATCGCGGCGAGGTCGGTCGACAGCCCGATGCCGGCCAGCGCCGCGGCGATGAGCAGGCCGCTGCACATCGCCAGCGCGGTGTGCACCCCCGCGGAGATGAGGCCGGCCGAATTCGCGAGCACCATCACGATGAAGCCGACGATGAACCACGGCACCAGCGTGAGGATGCGCCACGGCTGGCGCAGCAGGCTCGATGCGCTGTCGCGCGGCTGCCGCAGCGCGAGCCTCACGCTGATGGGCACGATCATGAGCGTGCGGACGAGCTTCACGACCACAGCGAACCCGAGGGCGCCGGCTCCGAACGTCGTGGCTGCCGCGACCACCGAGCTGGTGTCGTTGATCGCGGTGCCGGCGAGCAGCCCGAACGTGTGCGCGTCGAGTCCCAGTGCGTGGCCGAGGAGCGGGAACGCGACCGCGGCGGCGATGTTGAACACGAAGATCGTCGAGACCGCGTAGGCGATCTCGCCGCTGGTCGCTGCGATCACCGGCGCGACGGCCGCGATCGCCGAGGCTCCGCAGATGCCGGTGCCGACGCCGATCAGGGCGCGCAGGCGCCCGTCGATCCGCATCGCCCGGCCGAGCCCCCACGCCGCCAGCAGACACACTGTCAGCGTGCTGAGCATCACGGGCAGCGACTCGGCGCCCACCGCGACGACGTCGTGCAGCGACAGCTGCGCGCCCAGCAGCACGACGGCGGCCTGCAGCAGCCACTTGGCCGAGAACGCGATGCCGGGCCGGGTGGGCGTGCCCGGTCGCCGGATCGCCGCCGCCGCCACGCCGATCGCGATCGCGGGCAGCGCGCTGCCGACCACGGGTGCGATCGAGCCGACGGCGAGCGAGACGCCGCCGATCGCGAGGCACAGTGCGATCCCGGGGGCGAAGCGGACGGTACGGGGAACGAGCGGGGCGGAGCGGAACACCCTTGAAACGTTCGTCCGCCGCCGCAGGATCCGGTAGCCGTCTCGGATGCGTAGGGGTAAAGGCATAGGCTGTAGCCATGGGATACGTGCCCGACATCGACGCACTGCGTCTGCTGCGCGCCGTTTGCGAACTCGGCTCGATCTCGGCCGCCGCGCGCGAGCGTGGCGTGACCCAGCAGTCCGCGTCCGCCCGGTTGCGGGCGATGGAGCGCGCCCTCGGCCTCGAGCTGCTGCTGCGCTCGCCGCAGGGTGTGACCGCGACGCCTGCGGGCGAGGTGTTCGTCGCGTGGGCGGACGAGCTGCTGCAGGCGGCCGACCGGCTCGAGACGGGCATCGGGCAGCTGCGCGGCGAGACCGGTCGCGAGCTCTCGGTCGCCGCGAGCCAGACCGTCGCGTCGCACCTCCTGCCGCGCTGGCTCGTGACGCTGCGGACGGCGCAGCTCGCCGCCGGACGGACGCCGACCGAGGTGCGCCTGCTCACCGCCAACAGCGCCGACACGTGCGCACGGGTGCGCGCGGGTGAGGCATCCCTCGGCTTCATCGAGAGCCCCGAGCCGCTGACCGACCTGTCGAGCCGCGTCGTCGCGCGCGACGAGCTGGTGGTCGTCGTGGCGACGGATCACCCGTGGGCGGTCCGGGATGCCGTCCCCCTGGCCGAGATCGCCGGAACCGGCCTCGTGGCCCGCGAGCCTGGCAGCGGCACCCGGCGCAGCTGGGAGCTCGTCGTCGAGGAGCGCCTGGGTCACGCGCCGGCCGTCCCCGCGGTCGTGCTCGCGAACACCGCCGCGATCCGCTCGGCGGTGGCGAGCGGCCTTGCCCCCGCCGTGCTGTCGAGCCGCGTCGTCGCCGACGACCTGCGTCTCGGCCGCCTCGCCCGCGTCGCCGTCGACACCGAGCCGATCACGCGGCCCATCACCGCGATCTGGCGCGGCGCCGCGCGCGACCTGGCACCGGTGGCGCGCGACCTGCTGGAGGCCGCGCACACGTCGTGACCGATGCCTGGGCCCGCCTCCGGGAGTCCCGGCCCGGTCCCCGCGGCGTCCCACCGCGCACGCACGATGCCCCCGACCGAAGAGGTCGGGGGCATCGGCGGGTGACGCGTCACGCGAGAGCGGTGCGCTCCTTCGCGCCGCGGATGACGAAGGCGACGACGATCAGTCCGGCGACGCAGGCGATCTGGTTCACGATGCCGCCGAAGGCCGCGAACGCGCCGGGCGTGCCGTGACCGACCGCGAAGGTCGAGAAGTCCCACAGCCCGTGCAGCACCATGGCCCAGATGAGGGTGCCGGTGGTGCGGCGCAGGATGTAGAAGATCGTGCCGCCGGCGAACGCGAAGGCGACCTGCTGCAGCGTGGTGAGGAGGTCCTGACCCGACAGGGCGTTCGTCAGGTGCATGAGCCCGAACAGCAGCGAGCTGAGGAACCACACCCAGCCCTCGCCGAGGCGGCTGCGCAGGGCGACGACGAGCAGACCGCGGTTGGCCATCTCTTCGGTGAAGCCCACGAGCAGCAGGACGATGGATGCCGCGAAGAAGCCGCCGTCGTACGAGCCCCAGTCGGTGCTCACGAGGTTGATGACGAGCGCGACCGCCATCAGGATCGGCACGAAGATCGGCCAGCGCACGCTGCGGTGGCGGTCGAACAGGGCCGGGCGCCACCAGCCGAGCAGTGTGGCGGTGATCGCGAGGGCCACCGCCCCGACGATGAGCGAGACGCCGGCGCCGAGGAAGAGGTTCGAGCCGCTCTCGCCGAGATCGGTGTACGGGACGCCCATCGCCTTGCCGACGGCGAAGACGAGGAGGGTGTACGCGGCCCAGATCGCGATGCCGATCCAGACGCGGGGACGGACTCGCAGTGCCGGACCCGTGGTGGTCTCGGTGAGGCTCTCGCTGTGCTCTTGGTTGGTCATGCCACCATCATGGCGATGGCCGCGTCGCCGCAGGAGCACCGGAGGTCTGTGTCGACCCCCTACTTTCGGCTATCTCTGCCGGTCCCCGCGTCGTGCACCAGCAGCGCCAGCTGCACGCGGTTCTCCAGCTGCAGTTTGGCCAGTGCGCGGCCGACGTGCGCCTTCACCGTCGCGATCGACATGTAGAGCTCAGCCGCCACCTCGGCGTTGGACAGCCCGCGACCGACCGCCTGCGCGACCTCCAGCTCCCGCTCGGTGAGCTGCGCGAGCTCCGTGCGGGCGGCGGCCCTCGCCTCGTCGTCACGCGCGCGCTCAGGGGCCGTCGCCGCCGCGATGAGCGTCTCGGCGACGCGCGGTGACAAGGCGGGAGAACCGGCGGCCGCATCCCTCACTGCCGCGATGAGCTGCGGCGGGGACGTGTCCTTCAGCAGGAACCCTGCGGCGCCGGTGCGCAGGCCCCGCAGCACCATCTCGTCGGTGTCGAACGTCGTCAGCAGCACGACACGCGGCGGGTGCGGCATCCCGAGGATCCGCTCCGTCGCCGCCAGACCGTCCATGACCGGCATGCGGATGTCCATGAGCACGACATCAGGGTGCTCGCGCTCGACCGCCACGACCCCCGCCGCACCGTCGGCAGCCTGCGCGACGACGCTCAGCGCCGGGTCGCCGCCGAGGATCATCACCAGCCCGGCCCGCACCAGAGGGTCGTCGTCGACGATCACGATGCGCAGGTGCTCGGGGGTCACGTCGCCCATGGTAGCCACGCGGTCAGCTCGAACCCGCCGTCCGGGGTCGCGCCGTGGTTCATGCGCCCGCCGGCGAGTTCGACCCGCTCGCGCATGGCGACGAGCCCCAGTCCCGCACCCGGCAGGGGCTCTGATGAGGGATGCCGCACCGCCGCGTTGCAGACCCGCACCGCCAGTCCCTCGCCGGCCTCGCCGGCGATCGACACCACGACCTCCGCGCCGGTGGCGTGCTTGCGGGCGTTGGTGAGCGCTTCGCGCACGACGCGGTAGGCGGCCTGGCCGATGACGGAAGGCGGTGAGCCGTCGACGGCTGCCACGAACCGGACGGTCATGCCGGACGCGCGCACCTCGTCGACCAGCCGCGGGACGTCGTCCAGCTGCGGCTGCGGCGGCTCCGGCGCGACGGCCGCGCCGGGCTGTCTCAGCACGCCGAGGACGTCGCGCAGCTCGCCCAGCGCGAGTCGCGCATTCTCGGAGATCGTCTGCAGCGCCGCCCTCTCCTCGTCCGGAGGCACCCCGTCGCGGAACGCGAGGGCGGACGAGTGCAGCGCGACCAGCGAGATGCGGTGGGCCAGCACGTCGTGCATGTCGTGGGCGATGCGGGTGCGCTCGGCGGCGCGTGCCGCCTCGGCACGCGCCCGCTGCTCCCGCTCGGCCTGTTCGGCGCGCTCGCGCAGCCCCGCGAGGAGAGCGCGACGCTGGCCCATCGCGATGCCGACCGCGACGACCACCGCGAGCCCCAGTCCGAACACCAGGGCGCGCGACCACCACGGGAACGCGTCGACGGCCTGCGGATAGAGCGCGCCGACGAACAGCAGCGCCACGACATCGATCGCGCCCACCACCGCGATCTCACGCCAGCGGCGACGGGTCGACACCGATCCGATCGCGAGGAGCGCCGGTCCGACGGCGGCCGCCGACACCACGATGAGGACGCCGGCGGCCGCGCCCACCACGACGGGCGCCCGCCGCACGAACACCAGCACCAGCACCAGCGCGGCGGTGCCGAGCACCGGGTCGACGACCCACAGCCACACCCGCGGGAACGTGGTGAGATCGGTGCCGTGCGCACCGAGGAGCGTCCCCCACACGACTCCGCTGATCGCGACCGCGAGCAGGACGCGCCACGTCACGCCCCACACCGTCCGGGGCGGGGTCGCATCGGCTGCCGGCATGGCTCGCAGTCTAGGGTCGAGCGCGGGCGGCGGCATCCGTCAAAAACCGTGAGGGGTGACGGTTTTGGCGTAGAGTCGAGGCGACTCGGCCGCGCACGGACGCGCGGCAGGAACGGATGTGCACTGTGGCCGACAAGAGACCGAGCCCGCCGCGCGAGCTGCGCACGTGGCGCAACGCCGTCATCGCGACCTTCGCGGTCGGCGGTGTCACGGTGTCGGCCTGGGGCCCGCGGCTTCCCACGATCTCGGCGGACGTCGGGCTGGATGCCACGACCATCGGCTTCCTCCTGACGGCGATGGCGATCGGCTCGGTGCTCGGGCTCGCGGTCTCGGCGCAGGTCTCGATGCGTCTGGGCGGTCGGCGTGCGATCGCCGCGGCGCTGGTCGTCGTGGTGCTGTCGATGGTGACCCTCGGGATCGGCGTGGGGGCGGCATCCGTCCCCCTCATCGCGATCGCGTTCATCCTCACCGGCCTCGGCATCTCGGTGCTCGACGTGACCGCCAACGTCGAAGGCGCCGAGGTCGAGAAGCGTGCGGCGCGCACGTGGATGCCGATGATGCACGCCGCGTGGTCGATCGGCGTCGCGGCCGGGGCTGCGCTCGGCGGTCTGTGCGCGGCGATCGGGATCACGCCGGCGGCGCAGTTCCTCGGCGAGGCGGTCATCATCGCGATCGCGGCCGTGCCGATCGCGCGCGGCATCCCCACCGGCAACCACGCGGCGCCCAAGCCCGCGGCCGACGGGACGAAGCAGCGCGTGAACTGGCGCGCCGTGCTCGACTGGCGTCTGGTGCTCATCGGCGTGGTGATGCTCGGTGTCGAGGTCGGCGAGGGCTCGGCCAACAACTGGCTGTCGCTCGCCGTGAGCGACGGCCACGGGCAGAGCGCGGCGGTCGCCGCCTTCTTCTTCACCGTGTTCGCGATGGTCGAGGCGGTCACGCGCATCTTCGCCGGCCCCGTCATCGACCGCATCGGGCGGGTCCGTGCCGTGCGGTATACGACGGCGCTCGGCATCGTCGGGGTCATCCTGTTCATCGTGGGCGGTCCGGCGTGGGTCGTGCTCGTCGGCGTGGCGCTGTGGGCGGTGGGCGTCTCGATGGGGTTCCCGCTCGGCATGTCGGCGGCGGCGACCGGCCCGTACGCGGCGCTGCGGGTGAGCTTCGTCGCGGCGATCGGCTACCTCGCGAACTTCGCCGGCCCGCCGGTCATCGGCGTGCTGGCCGATCAGTACGGCCTGCTCGAGGCGCTGTGGGTGGTCGTCGCCCTGCTCGCCGTCGCGTGCGTCGCGGCATCCGGGCTGGCACCGGCTCGCGCCTCGCGCGACGGACACGTGGATGCCGCCGCCGGCGTCGAGGCGGGTGCCGCGGTGGTCACACCGCACGTGGACGAGCCCCGCACGGGCCCGACCGGCTCGACCGACCGGGACTGAGGCCGGGGAGATGAGCGGGGAAGCCGACGACGCCGGGTACGCGAAGGGCCGCGCCCGGCGTGCCCGCATCGTGCGGACGGCGTTCGAGGCCTTCAGCGCGCACGGCTACCGGGGTGCGAGCCTCGTCCAGATCGCCGCCGACAGCGGGGTGTCGCGAGCGGGCCTCGTCCACCACTTCCCCACGAAGGAGTCGCTGCTGGAAGCCGTGCTCGAAGAGCGCGACCGCGTCGACCGCGAGCAGTTCTTCTCGGGCGTGACCGCGCCGGTCGACGGGCTCGACCTGCTCGGGCGGTTCGCACGCCTCGTCGAGCACAACACGTCGAACCGCGGGATCGTCGGTCTGTTCGCGGTGCTGTCGGTCGAGGCATCCGATCCGTCGCACCCCGCGCACGCCTACATCGCGACGCGCTACGAGAACCTGCGCCGCTATCTGGGCGCGGCGATCGCCGATCTCGACGCCCGCGGGCTGCTGCGCCCCGGCGTCGAGGTCGAGGGGCTGGCGGCCGAGCTCATCGCGACCGTCGACGGGCTGCAGGTGCAGTGGCTCGTCGCGCCCGACAGCGTCGACATGGCCGCGCAGTTCCGACGCCGGCTGGCCGATCTCGTGACGGTCGGCGTCGGCTGACGGCGGACGGCCCGCTGACGTCAGGCGTGGATGCGCGCGACGTCGAGCGCCGGAGCGAGGCGCCGCCCCTCCGTCTCGAGCCAGGCCGCGACCAGCTCGGCCCGGCGGTCGACCTCGCCGGCCGGGAACGCGAGACCCCGCGTCGGCGTCGAGGCGCCCAGCTCGACGAGCAGCGGGCGCAGACCGTGCTCGACCGCGAGCGCGTGCGCGGGTCCGCCGATCGTGAGCAGCGGCACGGCCGTCACGCCGGAGAGCGCGTTCGTGCCGTAGCGGTCGAGGAAGGACTTGAGCAGGCCGGTGTACGTCGCCTTGTAGGTCGGGCTCGCGACGATCAGCACGTCCGCGGCGGCCACCCGCTGCAGCAGCGCGTCGACCTCCGCATCGGGGAAGTGGAACACCGAGCCGGCGACGTCGGCCAGATCGATCGTGGGCTCGATGTCGGCGCCGCTGCGCTGCGCGAGCTGCCGCGCGACCTCCTCGGCGACGAGGCGTGTGCGTGAGGCGGGTTGCGGATTTCCGACGAGGACGACGATCGACGGCATGGGGTTCCCTTCGGTGCGGACGGATCAGAAGGCGGAGAGGTTGGCGCGCAGGCCGCCGGGCGTGAACTCGGAGCGCAGGATGCCCCGACGGCGCAGGATCGGGACGAGCTCGTCGAGCGTCCGGTGGATCGTCACCGGGTGCAGGTCGCCCGAGAAGATGAGGCCGTCGTTTCCGGCATCCTCTCCCAGTTCCTCGATGAGGTCGGCGAGCTCGTCGGCCGTCCCGACGGTGCCGCTGATGCCGTCGCCGATCCGGCCGAGCCGCGCCTTGCCGGCGAGGACGGCGCGCAGCGGCACGTCGGTGAAGCTGTCGAACCGGCCGCGCAGACCCTTGATCGTTCCCTGCGAGACGTGGTCGCCGAAGATCGCGGGGTCGAGCGGACGGTCGAGGTCGAGGGCCGTGAGGTCGGTCTCCAGATCGCTCGACCACGCCTCGGCGACCTCGAGCAGCGTCGCGTCGCTGGGCGACTCGGACGCGCGCACGATGCGGTCGGCCTCCTCCCGGCTCGCGGCGACGATCGGCTTGAACACGAAGAGGGTCTTGATGTCGTCGGCACTGCGGCCGGCGGCGACTGCGGCCTCACGCACCCGCTCGCGGTACGCGCGGATCGCGTCCACGTCGAGGTTCGACAGTGCCAGCTGGATCTCGGAGTTCCGCCCGGCGAACCCGATCCCGCGGGGTGAGCCGCCGGGGGACGCGACGATCGGATCACCCGCCGGCAGCGGCTCCGCGTTCAGCGGTCCGTCGAACGAGTAGTACTCGCCCCGATGCTGCACGGCGTGGATCTTCGTGCCGTCGGCGTAGATCTGCGTCGCCGGGTCGGCGATGAGGGCGTCGTCGTCCCAGCTGTGCCACAGCAGGCGCAGCGCGTCGAGCCACTCCTGCGCACGGTCGTACGCGGCATCGTGCGCGAGACGGGTCTGCCCGAAGTGGTGGGCGCTGCCCACGTCGGTGACGACGTTGAGACCGACGCGGCTGCCGCTCAGATGCTGCAGCGAGGCGAACTGTCGCGCCGCCTGATACGGATGCAGCGAGACCGGGTTCGCCGTCGGGATGACGCCGAGGTGCTGCGTCGCGGCGAACAGATACGGCGCGAGCGTCCACGGGTCGTGCTTCGGTCCGCCGTATGCCTTGCGCACACGCAGATTCAGGGTCTCGGGCGTGATGCCGACCGAGAGCGCGTCCTCGATGAGGACGAAGTCGAAGCCCGCCTGCTCGAGCTCGCGGGCCGACTGCTGGTACAGGTCGGGGCGCTGCCACGCGTAGTTCCACTCGTGGTACGGCCGCGCCCAGCCGTGCGGGCCGAAGCCGCGCGACAGGAACCAGCCGAAGTGCTGCGGTCGGGTCATGACACTCCCAGGGTGTTCAGCAGGTCGGCCGCCGCGACGGCCGCGAAGGCGCGGTCGAGGTCGGCCACGAGGTCGTCGGGGTCTTCGAGCCCGATCGACAGGCGCAGCAGCCCCGGGCCGATGCCGCTCGCGGCGAGCTGGTCGTCGTCGCGCAGCACGTGCGTGGTGGTGGCGGGATGCAGCACGAGCGACCTCACGTCGCCGAGGTGGGTCATGCGGGTGAACAGGCGCAGCGCGTCGGTGAAGACCTGTGCCGCCTCACGGCCGCCGCGGATCGTCACGGCGAAGACCGAGCCCTGGCCGAGCGGCAGGTATCGTGTCGCGATCGC
The DNA here is from genome assembly GCF_042722305.1 of Microbacterium sp. NPDC058389. Classification (NCBI taxonomy): domain Bacteria; kingdom Bacillati; phylum Actinomycetota; class Actinomycetes; order Micrococcales; family Microbacteriaceae; genus Microbacterium; species Microbacterium sp. NPDC058389. Next base: position 66,174 of record NZ_JBHXJQ010000013.1, on the reverse strand, counting down.
GTGATGGGGGCTCGACCGCAGGCCGCTGTAGTCGACGCCTTCGACGCCGGGCTGCCGCTCGAGCCAGGTCGCCAGCTGCAGCGCGGTCGCCGACTGCCGGGCGACGCGCAGCGACAGGGTCTCGATCCCCTGGATGATGAGGAACGCGTTCAGCGGCGACGGCACCGGGCCGTAGCGCATCGCGACACGGCGGGCGAAGTCGAGGAACGCGGTGCGCGGCGAGCGCTCCGCGAACGTCAGGCCGTCGAGTCCGCGCTCGCGGGCCAGCTGCGGGTACGCGTCCGGGTGCCGCGCCCACGGGAAGGTGCCGCCGTCGACGATCACCCCGCCGAGCACCGTGCCGTGCCCGGCGAGGAACTTGCTCGCCGAGTGCACGACGATGTCGGCGCCGTGCTCGAGCGGTCGCAGGAGGTAAGGCGTAGCGAGCGTGTTGTCGACCACGAGCGGCACGCCGTGACGGTGTGCGACCGTCGCCAGGGCGGCCACGTCGAGCACGTCGTTCTTGGGGTTGGGGATGGACTCCGCGAACACGAGCCTCGTGTTCGGCCGGATCGCGGCATCCCATGCGGCCGTGTCGTTCGGGTCGTCGATGAAGTCCACCGCGACGCCCTGGCGCGCGAGGTCGTCGCGCAGGAGCTCGCGAGTGCCCTCGTAGATGCTCGACGAGGCCAGCACGTGGTCGCCGGCGGACACGAGCGAGAGCACGGTGGTCGCCACCGCCGCCTGCCCGCTGCCGAGCAGGAGCGCCCCGACGCCCGACTCGAGGTCGGCGATGCGCTGTTCGGCGGCGACGTTGGTGGGGTTGCCGACGCGCGTGTAACTGAAGCCCTGGTCGGTGCCGGCGAACCGGGCGTGCGCCTGGTCGAAGTCGTCGAACTCGAACCCGGCGGTGAGGTAGATCGGGGTGGCGCGCGGTCGGTGCGGGCCGGGGGAGCGGTCGCCGGCGTGCAGCTGGCGCGTGGCGAAGCCGAGCCGGGCGTGGTCGTCACGCGTCATGCGGTCACCGCTTCGGTGACTCGACGGGCCGGGCGGGCGAGCCCCAGTCGTTCGCGCAGCGTCGTCTCCTCGTAGGCGGTGCGGGTGAGGCCGCGGCGCTGCAGCTCGGGCACGACGAGGTCGACGAACGACTCGAACCCGAGGGGCTGGGTGAGCGCCTGCACCACGAAGCCGTCGGCGGCGCCCGACTCGAAGCGCTCCTGCAGGTCGTCGGCGATGGCGGTGGGCGTGCCGACCGACACCGACTCCCAGAACGACTCGGCGTAGAGGTCGCGGGCGGTGAGCCGCTCGCCGGACAGCAGGCGTGCGAGGCGCCGGTTGGGCGACTTCGACTCGTTGGCGATGTCGGTGTCGGGGGCGTGCACGATGGGCGAGTCCGGATCGGCGGGCAGCGACTGCCCGATGGAGTGCGCGACGTCCTCGACGATGAGGGCGTCGGGCGTCGACGCGAGGATCTCCGCGGCCAGCGCGCGAGCGTCCGCATCGGTCTCGGCGACCACGGGCCGCAGCTGCGGCAGGATCGCGACCTCGTCGGGCTGCCGGCCGTGCGCGACGACCCGCGCCTTGAGTCCTCCGTAGAAGCGCTGCGCGTCGGCGAGCGGGAGGGAACGGGCGAACACGGCGTCCGCGGTGGCCGCGGCGAGTTCCTGCCCCGCGTCGGAGCCGCCCGCCTGGAACAGCACCGGGTAGCCCTGCGGCGGCCGCGACACGTTGAGCGGCCCGCGCACCGCGAAGTGGTCGCCCCGGTGGTCGGGGACCGCCAGGCCGCCGGCATCCGCGAACAGTCCGCTCTCGCGGTCGGCGAGGATCGCGTCGTCGGCCCAGCTGTCCCACAACTTGTGGACGACGTCGACGAACTCGGCGCCCCGCTCGTACCGCAGCGAATGGTCGAGGTGGTCGTCGCCGCCGAAGTTGCGGGCCTCTTCGTCGTAGCGCGAGGTCACGAGGTTCCACGCGGCGCGCCCGCGGCTGATGTGGTCGAGCGACGCGATGGCGCGGGCGACGTGATACGGCTCGTTGTAGGTCGTCGACACGGTCGCCGCCAGGCCGATGCGGCTCGTGCGGGCGGCGAGGGCCGACAGCAGCGTGAGCGGCTCCAGGCGGGTCTGACCGTAGTGGTCGACGCCGGAGGGGAAGCGGTCCCAGAAGTACAGGCCGTCGGCGAGGAAGATCGTGTCGAAGACGCCGCGCTCGGCGGTCTGCGCGAAGCGCGCGTAGTACTCGATGTCGACGTGGCGGTGCGGCTCGGCCGACGGGTGGCGCCAGCCCGACACGTGCGAGCCGCCGGGGTGGAAGAGGAAAGCTCCGAGGAGCAGTCGACGGGTCATGCGGCGTACCTTCCTGCGGGGCGGGCGAGCCCGAGGTTCTCGCGGAGCGTGTCGCCGGCGTACTCGCGCGGGTACACGCCGGCATCGGTGAGGCGCGGGACGATGTGGTCGACGAAGCGCACCAGGGTGTCGGGGAGCGTCGGCGCCATGAGGATGAACCCGTCCGCGGCGCCGTTCTCGTAGCGCTCGACGAGGTGGGCGGCGAGTGTGTCGGGCGTGCCGACGGTGAAGCGGCGGCGCAGCACCTCCCACGCCAGCTCGCGGATCGTGTACGGCCGCTGCGCGAGCAGCGCCGCGATCGCCTGGTACCCGGACTTGGACTGGTTGAAGCCGTCGAGGTCGAACTCGAAGGTGAACGGCTCGTCGAGGTCGCGCTCGCCGAGGTCCGATCCGAGGTAGTGCGAGAGCAGGTCGACCTGCACGCGGTCGGGCGTGAGGGCGGCGAGCTCGCGGAACCGCTCCTCGGCATCGGCCTGTGTGTCGCCGATGATCGGCGAGAACCAGGGCAGCACCTTGAGGTCGTCGGCGGCGCGGCCGGCGGCGACGGCGCGGTGCTTGTAGTCGTCGTAGAGCCCCTGCGACGTCTCGAGCGACCCGCCGCCCAGCGTGAAGACGGCGTCGGCGGTGCGGCCGGCGAGGTCGCGTCCGGCCTCGGACGCCCCCGCCTGGAACAGGGGCGGATGGCCCTGCACGGGGCGCGGGATGTTCAGGGGCCCGCGCACGGCGAAGTGGTCGCCGCGGTGGTCGAGAACGTGGAGCTTCGCACGGTCGGCGTAGTAGCCGGACGCCTTGTCGAAGAGGAACGCGTCGTCCTCCCACCCGTCCCAGAGCCCGTTCACGACGTCGACGAACTCGGCGCCGCGCCGGTAGCGCAGGCCGTGCTCGAGGTGGGCGTCGCGGCCGAAGTTGCGCGCCTCCTCATCGCTCGCGCTCGTGACGAGGTTCCAGGCGGCGCGGCCGCCGCTGATGTGGTCGAGCGAGGCGAGCTTGCGGGCCACGTGGTACGGCTCGTTGTAGGTGGTCGACACGGTGGCCGCGAGGCCGATCCGGTTGGTCACCTGCGACAGCGCGCTCAGCAGCGTGAACGGCTCCAGCCGCACGTTGACGCCGTGGTCGATGCCGGAGCGGAAGCGATCCCACACGTACAGCTCGTCGGCGAGGAACAGGGTGGCGAACCGGCCCGCCTCCGCCGTCTGGGCGAAGCGCGTGTAGTAGTCGAGGTCGAGGTACGCGTGCGGTTCGGAGCCGGGCGCGCGCCAGCCGGTGATGTGCTCGCCGCCGGGGTAGAAGACGCCCGCAGCGAAGACGAGCGGCGCGCGGGTCATGCCGCCACCGCCGTACGGTCGGCGGTGGCCAGCTCGGGGGCGACCTCACCGGTGAAGAGGGCGAGCGCCTCCTTCTGCTCCTCGACGTCGCGGTACAGGCCGTCCAGCTGCAGCTGGACGTGCGTCGTGTAGGCGAAGGCGGGGTGCTGCGCGATGGATGCCGCGATGTCGGCCGCCGTGCCGTAGTGCAGGTTCAGCCGCTCGGCCACCTCGGCCGGGGTATCGGCGGCCGGGAGGAAGCCCTTGGCCCACTCCCACTTGGCGAGCAGGCCCGTCTCGGCCCGGCGCAGCGCGTCCTCGCGCGAGCGGCCCGGGAAGATCCAGGTCGACAGCCCGAGGCGCGGGGTCGTGCCTTCGCGGAGCCCGCGGTGGTACGCGGCGGCCGACACCTCGCCCGGTACGACCTGGGTGGTGCCGATGAGCACGCCCTCGCCGCGACGACCGGTCTCGAACGCGCTGTGCTCGGTGAGCGTCGCGTGCCAGATGCGCTCCGCGAGCCCCGGCCGCGCAGGGGCCAGCACCTCGCCGTCGGGCGACACGGGTTCGCCGCGCAGCGCCGCGGCGACCCGGTCCACCGAGGCGAGGTAGGCGCGACGGCTCTGCTCGCGGTCGTCGATGCGCGCGACGCCGAGCGCGGCGGCGACCTGCGGCTGCCCGCCGTTGGCGAGGCCGAGCTCGACCCGCCCGCCGCTCAGGGCGTCGAGCACCGCGGCGTCCTCGGCGACGCGCAGCTCCTGCTCCAGGGGGAGCGTGATGGCCGCGGTGCCGAGGCGCAGGGTCGTGGTGCGGGCAGCGAGCACGCCGAGGAACACGAAGGGCGACGGCAGGCCCCCGAGCCGACCGGCGTCGGGCTTGGCGAGGTGGAACTGCCGCACCCACGCCGACTCGACCCCGACCGACTCCGAGTACTCGAAGAGGTCGAGGTAGTCGAGATAGGTCTGCTCGACGGTGCCGCGGTGGTCGGCGAGATGCGCGAACAGGCCCACCTGCAGCGGCGGACGCGTCTGCAGCGGCGGCCGCACGGCGGGTGCGATGTCGGGGTGAGGCATGGCGGTCAGGCTAGGCGCGTCGCCCGGGCCCGCCACCGGTCCGCTGTCACGCGACGGCATGCGTCGTCATACGGAGTCATGCGCGTTCATCGGCGGCAACCCCCGAGCGGGCGCGGCGCCCGGCGGCTTTCATGGTGGCGTCGAACCGCCGCCGACCCTGCTTCCAGGAGGAACCGTGTCCGTGACCAGCACGAACAGCACCACCGTCGCCCCGCCCGCCCGCGTCGAGCCCCGCACCGGTGCGACGCTCGCCCGGCGCGAGCCGGTGCATGCCGCCACCTGGACGTGGGAGCCCAGCGAACGCTGGGTGCGCGGATGGGTCGGCGACCTCGCCGTCGTGGATTCCCGCCGGCCCGTCCTGGTGTGGGAGCCCGGCGCGAAGGTGCCCGAGTACGGATACCCGCAGGGCGACGTCCGCACCGACCTGCTCGTGCCCGGCGAGGCGCCGGCCTCGTCGTACTACCGACCGCGGACCCCCGCCCGGCAGTGGTTTGACCTCGTCGTCGGCGACCGGCGCATCGAGGCCGCCGCCTGGACGTGGGACGTCGACGAGCTCGACGGCTTCATCGCGTTCACCTGGTACCCCGGCGTGCTCGACCGCTGGACCGAGGAGGAGGAGCGCGTGTTCGCGCATCCGCGCGACCCCCGCAACCGCGTCGACGCGCTGCCGTCCACACGCCGGATCGTGGTGACCGACGGCGACCGCGTGATCGCCGACTCAACGGCATCCGTCATCGTCTACGAGACCGGCCTCGTGCCCCGCTACTACCTGCCCCGCGAAGACGTCGACTGGTCGGCGCTGCGGGAGATCAGCCGGTGGAGCGAGTGCCCGTACAAGGGGGAGGCGACCGAGTACTGGGCGGCAGCGGATCGCCGCGAGCGCGAGATCGCCTGGTCGTATCCCGCACCGCTGGCCGCGGTGGCGCCGATCGCCGGCCGCGTCGCCTTCTACTCGGAGCGCGTGACGGTCGAGGTCGACGGCGTCCCCGTCGGCGCCGCATGACGCCCGATGACAGATCGTGACCGCGGGTGTCGCGGTGCGTCACGCACCGCTTGGCCGCGCCCCGGCACCCGGTCCACGATCGCTCACCACAGCCTGCGCCGCGCCCGCCGCGGCGCAACCGTCCCGCCCGAGAGGAACACCATGGCCCCTTCGTCCGACCCCCGACGCCCGCTGCGTGCGGCGCTCGCCGCGCTCGCCGTGGGCGCGCTCGCCCTGAGCCTCACGGCGTGCGCGACCGGCACGGCCGGCGGCAGCGCGTCCGACGCGGCATCCGACGACGTCTACCGCCTGCCGATCACCGACCCGGGCAGCGAGATCGACCCGCTGACCGTCGCGGACTACAACGCACAGATCATCTCGGGCCTGGTCACCGAGCCGCTCATCAGCCTCGACGCGGCCGGCGACCTGAACCCGCGCCTGGCCACGGACTGGTCGGCGTCGGACGACGGCCTCACCTGGACCGTCACACTGCGCGACGGCGCGGTGTTCAACGACGACACGCCGGTCACGTCGGCCGACGTGGTCGCGACGTTCCAGGCGATCACGGCCGAAGACAGCCAGTCGCCCGGCCGCAGCGCATTCGACGGCATCCTCGACTCGGTGGCCGCCGACGGCGACGAGGCGGTCGTGTTCACGCTCGTGCGTCCGTTCTCGGACTTCCCGCTGCTGCTCACCGGCACGAACACCGGCATCCTCCCCGCCGACTACGAGCCGGGAACGTGGCTCGACAACCCCGTCGGGGCCGGCCAGTTCCTGCTCGAGGACTACACCGTCGGCAAGGGTGCGACTTACGTCAAGAACCCGAAGTACTGGAACGCCGACGCCATCGAGCTCGACGGCGTCGAGCTGAAGGTCTACGGCGACACCCAGGCGACGCTGCTGGCCTTCCAGGCGGGGGAGATCGATCGCATCGGATTGACCTCCGACGTCGCGGCGACCGTCGACGCGTCGAAGTACAACACCATCTCGTCGGGCTACAACAAGATCGACGGCATCTTCCTCGACGTGACCGCGGCGCCCTTCGACGACCCGACCGCACGCGAGGCGCTCGCGTGGGCGATCGACCGGCAGGGGCTCGTCGACGACGTGTACCAGGGCAACGCCGACATCGCCGACGACGTCACCTTCTTCCCCGACTACGACCCGCAGCCAGCCGGGCTCGAGCAGCGCGAGCAGGACCTCGACAAGGTGGCGGACCTGCTCGACGGCCGTACGCTGTCGTTCACGATCACGACCGACAACCAGCTGTTCGGCGAGGTGCTGCAGCAGCAGCTGAACGCGGTCCCGGGCTTCGACGTCGACCTCGACGTGCTGACCGGCGAGCAGTACTACGCCGAGGGCGACGACACCCCGTGGCTGACCGCGGGCGTGACCGTCACCAACTGGGCCAAGCGGGTCCCGTCGCAGTACGTGTCGCTGATCTACGCGGCCGATTCGTCGTGGAACGCGTCGCACTACGCCAACCCCGAGCTGGAGGACCTGACCGCGCAGTTCGACGCCACCACCGACCCCGACGAGCGCCAGCAGCTCGCCGACCGGATCGCCGAGATCCAGTGGACCGACCTGCCCGTCATCGTCCCGGCCTTCTCGAAGGCGCAGTCGCTGCAGGACAAGCGCGTCAAGGGCGAGTTCGCCGGCGCGCTGGACTTCTACACCGGCTACGACTTCTCCGGCATCTCGATCGAGGACTGACGCGTGACCGCCGACCCCCGCCTCGAGAGCGGTCCCCGCCTCGGGCGGGGGCCGGCGGTGCTGCGCGTGCGTCACCGAGGGATCGGCCGGCTCGTCGGGCAGCGGTCGATCCAGATCCCCGCGGTGCTGCTCGTCGTGTCGGTGCTCGTGTTCTGGCTCATCCAGGTGGTGCCGGGCGACCCCGGACGCAACGCCCTGGGGCAGTACGCGACGGCGGAGCAGGTGCAGGAGTGGAACGCCGCCCACGGCCTCGACGGCGGCCTCGTCGACCGCTACCTGTCATGGCTCGGCGGCTTCGTCACCGGGCAGTGGGGCACGAGCCTCGTGTACGGAGACCCCGTCGCGCCACTCGTGCTCGAACGCCTCGGCAACTCGGTGCTGCTGGGCCTCTACGCCTTCGCGATCCTCGTGCCGCTGGCGATCGGGATCGGCGCCTGGCAGGCGCGCCGCGAAGGGTCGCGCACGGATCGCGCCGCCACCGTGGGGCTCATGTCGCTGGCGTCGGTGCCCGAGTTCGTCGTCGGCGTGCTGCTGCTCATCGTGTTCGCGCTCATCTTCCCGGTGCTGCCGATCCAGTCCGGCGATGCGGTGGGCGCGGGCTTCTTCCCTCAGTTGAGGGCGATGACGCTGCCGGCGGTGACGCTCGCCCTCGGATACGTGTCGGTGCTCGCGCGCATGACCCGCACCGGCGTGGTCGAGGCGACCGGTTCGCAGTTCTACCGCACCGCGGTGATCAAGGGCGTTCACGGCGGAGCGCTGTTCCGCCGCCACGTCGCGCGCAACGCGCTGATCCCGACGATCTCGCTGATCGGCGTGTACCTGGGGGCCCTGCTCGGCGGCAGCGCGGTCGTCGAGACGCTCTTCGGCTACCCGGGCCTGGGTGAGCTGCTGGTGACGGCCACCCAGAAGAAGGACGTCTTCATCCTCGCCGCCGGGGTCATGGTGACCGGGCTCATCTCGCTGTGCGCACTGCTGGTCACCGATGTCGCGTTCACGGTCGTCGATCCGCGCGTGCGGTTCACAGAAGGGGAGTGAGATGGCCGCAGACGTGCTGCTCGCCGACCGCGTGGACCTCGCGGTGCCGATGGATGCCGCGACCCCGCGTGCCGGCGGCGCCTGGGCCGCCCTCCTGCGACGCCCGACGTTCACCCTCTCGGCGGTCGTCATCGTGTGGTGGGTGTTCGTCGCGATCGCGTGGCGCTGGTTCGGGCTGGACCCGTTCGGCGACACCGGTGCGAAGCTCGCCCCGCCGAGCCCGGAGCACTGGTTCGGCACCGACCGCATCGGGCGCGACGTGTTCGCCCGCGTGCTCGCCGGGGCCGAGTCGGCGCTGCTCATCGGCCCGCTCGGAACGCTCATCGCCACCGTCCTCGGCACGGCGCTCGGCCTGATCGCCGGGTACCGGCGGGGCTGGGTCGACCAGCTCTTCATGCGCACGTTCGACGTGTTCCTCGCGCTGCCGACGCTCATCTTCTTGCTGGTGATCGTCGGCGCCTTCGGGAGCAGCCCGCTGGTGCTGGCGGGCGCGATCGGCGTGCTGTTCGCTCCCGGCATCGCCCGCATCATCCGTGCCGAAGTGCTCGTCGAGATGGGCAAGGACTACGTCACGAGCGCGCAGGTGCAGGGCGAGCGCACGGGGCTCATCCTCGCGCGCGAGCTGCTGCCCAACGTGTGGCCGCAGGTCGCGGTGCAGGCGGCGCTGAGCATCGGCGGTGCGGTGTTCGTGGCATCCTCGCTGTCGTTCCTGGGACTGGCGGCCGCGCCCCCGTCGCCGGACTGGGGACTCGCCGTCAACGAGAACCGCGCGTACCTGCAGGGGGCGTGGTGGACGCTCGTCTTCCCGACCCTCGCGATCGCGTCGCTCGTGGTGTCTGTCAACCTCGTGGCCGACAACCTGAAGGAGGTGCTGCGCGGATGACAGGTCTCGTCTCGGTGCGCGGGCTCACGATCGACCACCGCGTCGACGGCGGGCTGCGCACCGCCGTGCAGGACGTCGACCTCGACATCGCCGAGGGCGAGGCCCACGGGCTGGTGGGCGAGTCGGGCTCGGGCAAGAGCACGATCGCGCTGGCGCTCACGCGGTACCTCCCGAAGGGCGCACGGGTGCACGCCGACCAGCTCCGGGTGGCCGGGCGCGACGTGCTCGGGCTCGACACCCCTGCCTTGCGCGCGTATCGCCGCGATGACGTCGGCGTGGTGTACCAGGAGCCGTCGCGTGCGCTCAATCCGACGGCATCCATCGGCGCGCAGGTCGCCGAGGCCCACCGCCTGCGCGGTCTTGCCCGGCCCGCCGCGCGCGAGGCGACGCTCCACTCGCTCCAGGAGGTGGGACTGCCCGACCCCGAACGGCTCGCGGCACGGTACCCGCACGAACTGTCGGGCGGGCAGCAGCAGCGCGTCATGATCGCGATGGCGCTCGCTGCGCGACCGCGTCTGCTGATCCTCGACGAACCGACGACCGGGCTCGACAGCCAGGTGCAGGCGGAGGTGCTCGCGCTCATCGGCCGCCTGCAGCAGCGCCTGGGGTTCGCGAGCCTGCTCATCAGCCACGACCTGCCGCTGGTCGCCGCCCACAGCGACCGCGTCGGCGTGCTCGAGCACGGCCGGCTGCGGGAGACGACCTCGTCGGCGCGGCTCGTCGTCGATCCCGCGCACGAGTACACGCGGCGGCTGGTCTCGGCGATCCCCGCGTTCGACGGCGCGGTGCGCGAGAGAGTGGATGCCGCCGGCCCGCCGCTCCTCGTCGCCACCGGCCTGCGCAAACGGTACGCCGGGCACGCGGCCATCGACGGCGTGGACCTGCACATCGGGCGCGGCGAGACCCTCGGGATCGTCGGGGAGTCGGGGAGCGGCAAGACGACCCTCGGCCGCGTGGTGGCCGGGCTCACGGCGTTCGACGGCGAGGTCGTGCTCGATGCGCCCCGCACTCCGCCTCCCGTGCAGATCGTGTTCCAGAGCCCCGACGCCTCGCTCAACCCGCGCCGCACGGTGCGGCAGACGCTGCGGCGGGCCATCGAGCTGCTGCACGGCGACGGCACGCCCGAAGGCCTGGTGGCGCAGACCGGGCTCCCGGCCGACGTGCTCGACAAGCTGCCGCATCAGCTGTCGGGCGGGCAGAAGCAGCGTGTCGCGATCGCACGGGCGTTCGCGGGCAGGTCACCGCTCATCGTGTGCGACGAGCCGACCTCGGCGCTCGACGTGACGGTGCAGGCGACCGTCGTCGATCTGCTGATCGACCTGCAGCAGCGAACGGGCGTCTCGTACCTCTTCATCTCGCACGACCTCGCCGTCGTGCGGCGCATCTCGCATCGGGTGGCCGTCATGCAGCGCGGGCGCCTGGTCGAGACGGCTCCCGCGTCCGAGATCTTCGGCGGGGCGCGGCACCCGTACACGCAGAGCCTCATCGCGGCGGCCCGTCACGGCCGCGGCGACCGGCCCGCGGATGCGATCGCGAACTGACCGGGATTCTCTGCCCGTTCACAGAGGATGAGGAGCACGCTGAAGGGGTGAGCGTCTCACCGGAGAGGTTCGGGTCGGGCCCGGTCGGCGCCGCCGGAGCGCCGGTGGCGGACCGGACGCCGGCGGCGGCTGCGGCGAGCGATCGCGAGTCAGCGTCGCATGAAGCGCCCGGCGTCGACCCCCTCCGGCTGGGACGCGCCGCCGGGATCGTCGGGGTCGTCGCAGCGCTCGTGAGCATGGCCGGCTCGTGGATCCCGTCGCTGTGGGGCGACGAGGCCGCGAGCGTGCTGTCGGCCACGCGCCCGCTCGACAGCCTGCTGTCGATGCTCACCCGCGTCGACGCCGTGCACGGCGCGTACTACCTCGGGCTGCACGAATGGGTGCGGCTGTTCGGGTCGGGCCCGTTCGCCGTGCGGCTGCCGTCGGCGCTCGCGATCGGCGTGTGCGCGGCGGCCGTGACGTGGCTGTGCGGGCGGCTGGGCGGGGCCGGCCGCCCCGGGTCGATCCGGTTCGCCGTGCTCGCGGGCGCCGTGACGGCCGTGCTGCCGCGACTGACCTACGCCGGCGAGGAGGCGCGCGGCTACGCGTTCTCCGCCGCCCTCGCGACGCTGCTCTGGGTCGTGGCCGTCGAGCTGCTTCGGCGAGGGATGCCGTCACGCCGCGGCTGGGCCGTCTACGCGGTCGTGCTCACCGTCGGCGTCTACGTCTTCCTGTATCTGGCGCTCCTCGCCGTCGCGGTGGGCGTCGTGCTGGCGACGGACCGCGACCGGCGCCGCCACCTGCGGCACTGGGCGGTCGCGTCGGGCGCTGCGCTCGTCGCGGTGAGCCCGCTGCTCGTGCTCGCCCAGCTGGAGAAGCATCAGATCGCCTTCCTCGCCCACCGCGACGTGGTGACGCCGAACACGGTGCTCGTCAAGATGTGGTTCGGCGCGTGGCCGTTCGCCGTCGTCGCGGGGGCGCTGATCGTCGTGGCGGCGGTGCTCTGGGTGCGCGCACGGGTGCGGCGGCGGCAGGAGCCGCAGCTCCTCGACCTCGAGACGGTCGCGCTCGCCTGGCTCGTGATCCCCACCGGCGCGCTGCTGCTCGCCAGCACCGTGATCGCCGACTACACGCCGCGATACGGCACGTTCGCCGCCCCGGCCGCCGCGATCCTCATCGCTCTCGGGGTGCGGCGGCTGGACGGCATCCACTGGTCGCGTCGGATGCCGCACACCGCGATCGCCGCGATCGCCGTCGCCGCGGTGCTCGTCGCCGCGGCTCCGGTGTGGGTGGGACAGCGCACCGCGTGGGCGAAGAACCAGTCCGACTGGAACGACATCGCCGCCACCGTGCAGGGCCACGCGCAGAGCGGAGACGCGATCGTGTTCGACGACTCGGTGCGGCCGTCGCGCCGACCGCGGCTCGCGCTCGACACCGACCCGGCGGCGTTCGCCACGGTCGACGACGTGCTGCTCAAGACGCCGTACGCCGACAGCGCCACGTGGCACGCGACGACCTACGGCATCCCGGAGGCGGCCGCGCTCGGGCGGTTCACCGGCGTGACGCGGGTGTGGCTGGTCGAGTACGAGAGCGGCGCGGCGCCCGACACGTGGGGTGTCGCCGACCTCGAGGCGCTCGGCTTCCGCGTCGCGGAGCACGTCGACCTGCATCGCAGCGACGTCTACCTGCTGACGCGCTGATCCGGCGACCTCAGCGGCAGAGGTCGACAGCCGGCGGCTCGGGTCCGTCCCAGTCGACTCGGCCGCCGGCATCCACGTGGATCACGGGCGGTCCTCCGTCGGCGAGGTGCACGCGGTTCTCCCGGGCTACCAGGGCCCGCAGCCCCCGAAGCTCGGCGAACAGCGGCTCGGCGAGCTCGACGTCGTTGCCCTCGAACGTCACCGCGCCGTGGACCGGCAGACCACCGGAGGGGACGCCCGGGGCCACCTCGAGCACGCCGGCGGTGACGTCCCGGAAGACGTTGCCGACGATCGCGACGTCGGTGACGGGGCCGGACTCCCACCAGTCCGACGCGTCTGCGGCGATCTGGATGCACGGCATCGCGATGCCCTCGAAGCGGCACCCCTCGATGCGGACCGGGCGGCGGGTGGTCACCAGGATGGCGCGCGTCGGCACTCGCCGGAAGGCGCACCCCGAGATCGTGACCTCGGGGGTGCGGGTGAGGTTCTCGGCGGCGAGGAGGCCCGCGTGCGCCGCCGCCAGCACGTCGGGGGGCAGCGGCTCGGCGAGCCCGACGCGGATCGGCAGCCCCGCCGACGCCAGGTCGCGCCCGCTGGGCCCCGTCGCGCGCCGGACGGTCGTCGCGTGCACCGGCTGCAGCGTCCGTCGGTCGACGAGCTCGATCTGCTCGCCCTCGCCGAACGAGGGGAACCCGGCGGTCTGGTCGTGGCGGTACTCGAGCGTGACGGCATCCCGCTCCGCCGCGGCGACCGCGAGATACGTGCCGTGCACGTTGATGGGGTCGTCGTGGGGGCCGTCGAACTCGCAGTCGCGGATCGTCACGCGGCCGCGCATGCCCGAGCACTGCACGAAGTCCGCGAATCCTGCGGTCACGCGTCCGTCGCCCTCGGGCGCGCGGAACACCACGCCGTCGAGGGTGAGATCCGCGCTGTTCTGCGCGACGAGCCCGAATCCGTGCAGGTAGTCGATGCGCAGGCGTCGCAGCGCCACGTCCGCCGAGTCGAGCACGAGCATGCCCGGATGGTCGCGATCCGTCTCGCGCAGCTGATAGACCAGCCCCCGATCGTCGGGAGGGGATGCCGTCGCGTACGAGATCCGCAGGGTCCGGGCATCCACGCGCTCGACGGCGGCGACGTCGTCGAACAGCGGGCAGGGGGCGCGCCGCACGCGGCCGGTCGCCGGATCGCACACCTGGCTGTACGCGAGCGCGTTGCGCCCCGCCCAGTAGAGCTCGCCGGTGAAAGGCGAGCGCTCGGACCGCCACACGACATCGGTGCCGTCGAGGTCGAACCCGTTCTGAGCCGGGACGGTGAGGACCCGCCACGCGCCGGCGGCGTCGACACCCGCATCCGCCACCGCCACGTCGATCACCGTGGGCACCGCCCAGTCGATCTCGAGCCCCTGGACGTCGACCCCGCGGCCGTCGATCACCGCGAGGGAGGTCTGTCTGCCGTGCACGACGAGCCGGGCGCCGTCGGCCTCGACCGAGAGGTCCGTCACCCCGTCGAGCAGCATGCCGATCGACTTCTCCGCGAAGCGCGGGTCGATGCCGACGGTGTTCGAGACGAACAGCTCGCGGTGGATCGAGGTCTCGGGCCACAGGTGGAAATCACCCGGCGGGAGCACCAATCTGGCGCGTCCCGGCGTGGATCGGGCCGCGTCGATCGCGGCCCGGAGAGCTTCGCCGGCGTCGTCCGCGCCCGGCTGCCAGCCGTAGTCGCGCACGTCGAAGAGAGCGGACACCCAACGCCTCCTTACGAGGGCCCCGAAGCGACGTTCCCAAAAAAGGTCGGATCATTCGGTAGCGGAATCGAGATCGACAACATAATATTACGACGTAAAGTAACTCCCCGGAGGATCCAGATGAAGCTCAGTGCCGAGCAAGCGCCGCCCATCGAGGCGGTGATCGAGCAGCCGCCGCGTGTGTCGAATCGCACCCGATTCGTCCGCAGCCTGCGGCGCTACTGGCAGCTGTACCTGCTCCTGCTGCTGCCCATCGTGTGGTTCATCGTGTTCCGCTACGTGCCGATGGCCAACGCGGTCATCGCGTTCAAGAACTACAACCCCATCGACGGCGTGTGGGGGAGCCCGTGGGTCGGGTTCGACAACTTCGAGCGACTGTTCCGCAACCCGGTGTTCCCGCGCCTGGTGGGCAACACGTTCATCCTCGCGCTGTACACCCTGATCGCGAGCCTCCCGCTGCCGATCATCCTGGCGCTCGCGCTCAATGAGGTGCGGCTGCGGTTCTTCAAGCGCACGGTGCAGCTCGTGACGTACGCGCCGTACTTCATCTCGACCGTGGTCATCGTGTCGATGACGATCCTGCTGCTCTCGCCACGCGTCGGACTGCTCGGGCGCACGTTGAGCTTCTTCGGCGCCGGCCAGGTCGACCTGCTGGCGAACGCCGACTTCTTCCGGCACATCTACGTGGCGACCGACCTGTGGACAACCACCGGGTACTCGGCGGTCATCTACCTCGCCGCGCTCGCCTCGGTCGACGTGTCGCTGTACGAGGCGGCCAAGATCGACGGCGCCTCGCGGCTGCAGAAGATCCGCCACGTCGATCTGCCGGCGCTCATGCCGACCGCCACCATCATCCTCATCCTGGGTGTCGGCAACATCATGGCGATCGGGTTCGAGAAGGCGTTCCTGCTGCAGAACCCGTTGAACCTGTCGACATCCGAGATCATCCCGACCTACGTGTACAAGACGGGCATCCTCAACGCGAACTTCAGCCTCGGAGCCACGATCGGTCTCTTCAACGCGGTGATCAGCCTCGTGCTGCTGCTCGTCGTCAACACCGTGTCCAAGCGCGTCACAGGAAATGGGTTGTGGTGAGCACTGTCATCAAGAACGAGGCGTTCCTCGCCGAGGAGGCCGCGACGGCCGCCGTGGTCGTGCCCGGTCGCAACCGCAACCGCCGGCGCTCGCCGTACCTGGGCGTCAAGGTCAAAGAGACCAAGGGCGACCGTGCCTTCGTGATCGCCGCCTATGTGCTGCTGACGGTCTTCCTGCTGGTGGTGCTGCTGCCGCTGCTCAACATCATCGCGAGCTCGCTGTCCAGCCCGCGGGCGGTGTCGTCGGGGCAGGTGCTGTTCTGGCCGGTCGACCTCACGTTCCTCGGCTATCAGGAGGCGCTCGGCAACCCCGCGATCCTGCGAGGCTTCGCCAACTCGGTCTTCTACACCGTCGTCGGCACCCTGATCAGCGTCGCCGGCACGGTCGCCATCGCCTACCCGCTGTCGCGGCAGAACCTGTTCGGCCGCAAGGTGCTCACCGGCGCCGTCGTCTTCACGATGCTCTTCAGCGGCGGCGTGATCCCGATGTACCTCGTCGTGCAGTCCCTCGGACTGCTCGACACCCGGTGGTCGATGCTGCTGCCGAACGCGATCGGCGTGTGGCAGGTCATCATCGCGATGGTGTTCTTCCGCTCCTCGATCCCCGACGAGGTCTACGAGGCGGCACAGCTGGACGGCGCGAGCGAGCTGCGCATCCTCTGGACGATCGTGCTGCCGCTGGCGAAGCCGCTCATCGCGGTGATCGCGCTCATGTACGCGATCATGCAGTGGAACTCGTACTTCGACGCGCTCATGTATCTGCGCAACGCCGACCTCCAGCCGCTGCAGCTCGTGCTGCGCGGGCTGCTGATCCTCAACGACACCGGCGCCGGCGGCGGCGACGTCACCG
Organism: Microbacterium sp. NPDC058389; assembly: GCF_042722305.1. Taxonomy (NCBI): domain Bacteria; kingdom Bacillati; phylum Actinomycetota; class Actinomycetes; order Micrococcales; family Microbacteriaceae; genus Microbacterium; species Microbacterium sp. NPDC058389. The sequence goes on along the minus strand of NZ_JBHXJQ010000013.1, from coordinate 49,955 downwards.
AGCAGCTGCGGCGTCGCGAGCTCGCCGACCTGCTGCGCTACTCGACCGTCGTCATCGCGACCGTGCCGATGCTCGTCGTCTACCCGTTCGTCGCGAAGTACTTCAACAAGGGGATCATGGTCGGCGCCGTCAAGGGCTGACCCACCCCTCCCACAGACCCACCACCACTCGAATGACCCGGGCAAAGGAGATTCCGGCAATGAAACACAGCATGATCCGAGGCGTCGCAGCCGTCGGCGCCGTCCTGGCGATGACCGTCGCCATGGCGGCGTGCACCCCCGCGGCCGACGACGACAACGGCAAGCTCGTCGCCTTCGGCCCGCAGGGCGACAACGGTTCGCTCAAGGACAACCTGTTCACGCAGGAGGTCGAGAAGAAGTTCGACATCGACTTCGACTGGCAGACGACGACCTACGACGGCAGCGTCGCGGGCGAGAAGCGCCAGGTGTCGCTGGCGAGCGGTGACTATCCCGACGCGTACTTCCTGGTGCCGTGGGTGGACGCCTTCTCTCGCAGCGAGATCCTCAAGTACGGCCAGCAGGGCGTGCTCGTGCCGCTGGACGACCTGATCGACGAGTACGCGCCGAACCTCAAGGAGCGCTTCGAGGAGAAGCCCGACTGGAAGCAGTCGGTCACGGCTCCCGACGGCCACATCTACGCCATCACCCAGTGGAGCGAGTGCTTCCACTGCAGCTTCCCGTCGAAGCTGTGGATGAACACGACGTGGCTCGACAAGCTCGGCCTGGAGGCCCCGACGACCACCGAAGAGCTGCGCGACGTGCTGCGGGCGTTCAAGAACGACGACCCGAACGGCAACGGGCAGGCCGATGAGGTGCCGCTGAGCGCCTCCGCCGCGGAGCCGATCATGAACTTCTTCATGAACGCGTTCACGTACGCACCGGTCGGCGGTCCGTCGAGCCCGCCGCCGCTGGTGATGGACGACGGCAAGGTGCAGCTCGCTGCGACGTCCGATGCGTGGCGCGAGGGTCTCAAGTACCTCGAGTCGCTGGCGGCCGAGGGTCTTCTCGACAAGGGGTCCTTCACGCAGAACGGCGACGCCCTGAAGGCGCTCGGCGACAACGCGGGCGCCGAGATCCTCGGTTCGGCCGCGGTGCTGCACCCGTACGAGTTCGTCACGGCGAACTCTCCGGACGGCCGCGACACGCACTACGACGCGATCGCACCGGTCGCCGGCCCCGACGGCACGCAGCTGGCCACGTGGAAGTCGCCGGTCAACCCGCTCGGCATGTTCGCGCTGACCAACAAGTCCAGCGAGGAGGAGCGCATCAAGGCGATCAAGCTCATCGACTACATCGTCACGGACGACGGCACGAAGCGCGCCGCGATGGGCCCCGAGGGCGAGGCCTGGGTGCCGGCCGAGGCCGGCGACGTCGCGCTCGACCCCGAGCTCGACCCGACGTTCCGCCCGCTGACCTACGACGAGACGTCCAACGCGGCGTGGCGCTCGATGGGCCAGTACTGGGACTCGCTGGAGTTCCGCAACTCGCAGGTGTTCCCCGAGGACATCTACACGACCGACGGCTACGAGCGCCGGCTGCTCCAGGCGACGCAGCTGTACGAGCCGTACCAGCCGGACGAGAGCATCCTGTTCCCGGCCGAGAAGCTGTGGCCGGACGCCGACACGTCGGCCGAGCTCGCCGACCTGCAGACGAACATCGCGAACTACGTCACCCAGGCGCAGGCCGAGTTCGTCACGGGTCAGCGTGACATCAACGACGACGGCGCGTGGCAGGCGTACCTCAGCGATCTCGACGGTCTGGGCCTGTCCCAGTTCCTGCAGATGGAGCAGGACCTCTACGACGCCCTGAAGTAGTCGCACGAACCCCGGACGAGTGGATGCCGTACCCGCGGCATCCACTCGTCCGCTGTGTCACCCGTGGGTGCCGGTGCCGGTGCCGGTGCCGCTGTTGCCGGTGCCGGTGCCGGTGCCGCCGGTGTCGGTGTCGGTGTCGGTGCCGTTGCCGTTGCCGTTGCCGTTCCCGTCCCCGGTGCCGTCGTTCCCGTTCCCGGTGCCGTCACCCGGGCTTGAGGGCGACATGCCGGTGCTCGGGTGGAGCGTGACCGTCGTGCCGGCGGTGACGCGGCCCGCACCCGGGTCCTGGGTCGCGACCAGCCCGGCGGCCACGTCGGAGTCCACGGCGTCGCCGACGCTGACGGTGAACCCTGCCGTCTCGAGCCGGCTCTGCGCGTCGGCGACGCTGAGACCCGTGACATCGGGGAGCGTGACCTGCGCGGTCTTGACGAGATCCGCGTCGGGCGTCGGGAACGCGTCGCCGCCGTAGGCGGCGTTCGCGGCCGACTGCACGGCCTTGCCGATGCGGTAGCGGATGTCCGACAGCCGGTTGCCGTTGTAGCGCGTGTTGAAGACGTCGCCGAAGCCGTCGGCGTTGCCGGCCCACGTGGCTGTCGTCACCTTGGTGCTCGACTCGATGAGCCACGTCTGCCATGCCTCGTGCGTGCCGGTCTTGCCGAGCACGGGCGTGCCGTCCCAGGGGTTGCCCTGCGTACCGCTGCCGCCCGAGGCCATCACGCCCTGGAGCGCGTAGGCGGCGGTCGCGGCGATCTCGGGATCCAGTGCGGCGGTGCACGAGTGCTCCAGCCCGGCGACCTCCTTCCCGTCGGCGTCCGTCACGCGGTCGATCGGAGTCGGCTCGCAGAAGGTGCCGCCGTTCGCGACGGTCGCGTAGGCCGCGGCCATCGCGATGGGCGACACCGCGGCGGTGCCGATGACCGAGTTGAGGTTCTTCATCGTGATCGCGTCGCCGTCCGCCTGTGTGACGCCCAGGCGGCTCGCGACCTTCTCGATGTCGCACAGATCGAGCTTCTCGGCCATCGCGAAGTACCCGGTGTTGAGCGAGCTGGCGGTGAACTGCAGCGGCGTGCCCCACTTGCCCGCAGCTTTTCCGAAGTTGTTCACGAGGGTGTTCGAGGTGTTGGTCCAGTCGCCCTCGCACGAGTTGGTGAGGTGCTCGAACACGCGCAGCCGGCCATCGAGCGACTCGTTGACGGAATGCCCCTTCTCGAGCCAGTCGAGCAGCGTGAACAGCTTGAACGTCGAGCCGGCGTTGAAGCCGGTGGAACCTCCGGTGGCGAGGTCGCCGGCGAACACGAGCGACGAGTAGGAGGGGTCGCCGTCGTGTGCCGCGTCCTCGCTGAACGTCGTGTTCTGCGCGATCGCGAGGATGCGGCCGGTCGAGGCCTCGATGCTGACCGACGTCGATCCGAACCGGCCGGTCGCGGCATCCTTCGCCGTCGGCATGTCGGCGGAGGCCGGCGCGTACGTCGTCATCGCCTGCTCGGCGGCGGACTGCACGCGCGAGTCGAGCGTCGTGTACACGTTGAGACCGCCGCGCTGGAGGGTCTGCAGGCGGTCGGCGCGGGTCTCGCCGAACGCCGGATCGTTGAGGATCGTGTCCTTCACGTACTGGCAGAAGTAGGCGGCGCCGCCGGCGGCCGCGCATCCGGTCACGGTGGGCGTGATCGTCGGGGAGATCGGCTCGATCGCGGCAGCCACGTACTGGTCGTGCGTGATCTTCTTGTCGGCGAGCATGCGGCTCAGCACGTACAGCTGGCGCCCCTTGGTGGAGGTGTAGCCGTCGGCGGCGGCGACGTACTGTTCCTGCGTGATCGTGCCGTCGGCCAGCAATGAGTCGAGCGCCGCGAGCTCGTTGCCCTGCACGTCGTCGACCGCGCCGTCGGGCGCCTTGTTGAGCTTCGCGCCGTCGGACGTCGTGATCGACCCGTCCGTGCGGTCGATGCGGTAGCTGTTCGGGTTCTGCACCATGCCGGCGAGCGTGGCGGCCTGGCCGAGCGTGAGGTTCGCCGCGGACGTGCCGAAGTAGTACCGCGCGGCCGACTCGATGCCGTAGGTGGTGCCGCCGAAGTTCGCGATGTTGAGGTATCCGAGGAGGATCTCGTCCTTGGAGTACTTCTGCTCCAGGGCGATCGCATACCGCATCTCCTGCAGCTTGCGCTCGATGCCCTCGGTGCCGCTGGACGTCGTCGCGTCCGTCCAGCACGCGTACTTCTCGTCGGAGGTCTTGGCGCTCGCCTCGCACTGCTGGACGAGCACGTTCTTGACGTACTGCTGGCTGATCGTCGATCCGCCCTGCGTCTCGCCGCCACCCGCGAGGTTCGACAGCACCGCGCGGGTCGTGCCGATGGCGTCGACGCCGCCGTGATCGTAGTAGCGCGGGTCCTCGCTGGAGAGGATCGCGTCGTACATCACCGGCGCGACCTGGTCGTACGAGACCGGTGTGCGGTCCTGCTCGAGGAACTTCGCGAGCAGCACCGGCTGCCCGGTGTCGGGGTCGGTGGCGTAGAAGTTGCTCGGCAGCATGAGCTGGTCGATCTCGAGCGTGCTCGGCAGGTCGTCGAAGAGAGTGAGCGCCCCGCTGGCCGCACTGCTGGTGAGGGCGACGGCCGGGGTGACCGTCGCGGCGATCAGCACCCCGGTGACGGCGCTGAGGCCCACCAATCCGGCGAGTCCGGTGAGGATCCCTCTTTTCGGGCGCGACGAATCAGGCATGGTTCCGAGGGTAGGAACCCAGCCTGTGCGGTCACGGAGCGCCGCCTATGCGTGAGGTGGATGCTCCCCGCCCAGGTTCACCGGTTCGGCAGCGAGGCCGGGAACCCGACGCCGGTGAGCTGCTCCGAGGCGTCCCACAGGCGCCGGGCGACCTCGGCGTCGGACGCCGCCGCGGAACGGTCGACGAGCACCGGCGCGCCGCGCAGCTCGAGCCGCCCGCCGGGGCCGGCGTAGCTCGCCCCCGGCAGGTCGGCGACGGCTGCATAGAGGGTCGGCCGTGCGCCGCCTGCCGGATCCTGGGCGACGAACCGGTTGCCGAACAGCATGAGGGCGCGTCGGACGGCGTTCGCGTCGTGGCCCTGCAGCTCGGTGGCCGCCCAGCCCGGGTGCGCGGCGAGGGCGCGCACCGGAGAGCCCGCCTCACCGAGCCGCCGCTGCAGCTCGAGCGTGAACAGCAGATTCGCGAGCTTGGACTGGCTGTACGCCGCGCCTGGGGAGTACTCGCCGTCGAGGGCGAGGTTGTCGAGATGGATCCGCGTGCCCCGTGCCCGGTGCATGCCCGACGAGAGGGTCACGACGCGGTCGGTGATGTGCGGGAGCAGCAGGTTGGTGAGGGCGAAGTGGCCGAGGTGGTTGGTGCCGAATTGCATCTCGAAGCCGTCGGCGGTGCGGGCTTGCGGGAGGTTCATGACGCCCGCGTTGTTGATGAGCACGTCGACCGGGGCATCCCACGCCCCCGCGAACGCCCGCACCGAGGCGAGGTCGGCGAGGTCGAGCCGGCGCACCTCGATGCTGCCGGGGATGCCGGCGGCCGCGGCCTCGCCGCGCACGGTGTCGCGCACGGCCAGCACGACATGAGCGCCGGCTGCCGCCAGGGCGCGGCTGGTGGCGAGCCCGAGCCCGCTGTTCGCCCCGGTCACCACGACGGTGCGTCCGGACTGGTCGGGGATGTCGGAGACGCTCCAGGACGGAGCCTTCGTCGCGCGGGCCATGGGCCCAATGTAGGCCGTGAGGCCCGGCGCCGCGTCCTTCGGAAGCGCCCCGGCGCCGGTCTTCACGCCACGCGCAGGTTCTCCAGGGCGTCTTCGTCCCACGAGATGCCGATTCCGGGGGCGTCGGGGGCGGTTGCGCTCCCGTCTGCGACGACGAGGTCGGCGGACGTGACGGCGCGCAGCTGCGGGATGTACTCGACGATGCGACCGTTCGGGACGGCGGCGACGAGGCTCACGTGCAGCTCCATCAGGAAGTGCGGGCACACCGGCACGTTGAAGGCTTCGGCGAGGTGCGCGATCTTGAGCCATGGGGTGATGCCGCCGACCCGCGCGACGTCGGGCTGGACGATGGTGGCGGCATCCCTCGCGAGGTACTCCTTGAACTGGCCGACCGAGTAGAGCGACTCGCCCACGGCGATCGGGATCGTCGTCGACTCGACGAGCTTCGCGTGCGCCGACACGTCGTCTGCGGGCAGCGGCTCCTCGAGCCACGAGATGCCCGAGGGCTCGAGGGCTCGGGCCAGCGCGCGAGCGTCGGCGAGGGTCAGGCCCTGGTTGGCGTCGACCATGAGCCGGTAGCCGGGACCGACGGCCTCGCGCACCGCGGCGAGGCGCTCGACGTCGCGGCGCGCATCGGGCGAGCCGACTTTGAGCTTGGAGCCGTGCCAGCCGCCGTCGCGGGCGGCGAGCGTGTTGGCCACGAGCGTGTCGGTGTCGATGTGGAGCCAGCCGCCCTCGGTGTCGTACAGCGGCACCTCCGGGTTCGCACCACCGGCGGCCCGCCACAGCGGTTCGCCGTCGCGGCGGCAGCGGGCGTCCCACACGGCGGTGTCGATGGCCGCGAGCGCGAGCGATGTGATGGCGCCGACGGTGGTGGCGCGTGTCTGTGTGAACGCGTGGCGCCACACCGCCTCGGGGCGGCGGACGTCCTGTCCGACGACAGCGGGCAGGAGGTGGTCCTGCAGCATCGACAGCACGGCGCGCCCACCGGTGCCGATCGTGTAGGAGTATCCGCGCCCGGGTGTGCCGTCCGACGTCTCGAGGTCGACGACGACGGTCTCCTGCTTCAGGAACGACTGCACCGCGTCGGTGCGGACGGTCTCGACGGGGATGTCCACGAGCATGGCTCGGGCGTGCGTGATGACGGACATGTCTTCTCCGGACAGGTGGATGCCGCGCAGCGGCGTCAGCGGACCAGTGACTGGATGGCGGCCGCGGCGGCGCCCCGTGCCCAGTCCTGGAAGGTGTGCGGCCGCACCACGATGCGGCACTGGGCGGCAGCCCCGAAGGCGTGCGCGGCGAACGCGTCCCGCAGCGTCGCGTCGTACAGGTCGAAGTCCGCGACGCCTTCTCCGCCGATGATGACGAGCTCCGGACCGGTCAGGTTGACCAGTGTCGCGATCGCGGTGCCGACGAGGGCCGCCGCTTCGCGGAAGGCGGCGTCGGCGACCGGGTCGCCGGCGTGGGCGAGGCGCACCGCCTCTTCGATGCCGATGTCGCGTCCGAGCGCGGCTGACAGCGACGCCTCGATCGCAGGGGTCGAGGCGACGGCCTCGACGCAGCCACGGCGCCCGCACGGGCAGATGCGCGACGGGTCGGCCAGCGGCAGATGCCCGATCTCGCCGGCGACCCCGTAGGCGCCGGTGACGACCTGCCCGTTCAGGTGCAGGCCGCTGCCGATGCCGCGGCCGATCGTGACGATCGCGAACGATTCGGTGCCGAGCCCGACGCCGAACCAGTGCTCGCCGACGGTCAGGGCGTGCACGTCGTTCTCGAGCGTGACGGGGCGGCCGAGGCGGTGCTGCAGCTCGGCGCCGAAGGCCTCGTCGGACCAGCCCATGATGGCCGACTCGCGGACGACGCCCGCCGCGGTGTCGACGTCACCCGACACCGACACCCCGACACCGGCGATCGCGTCCGCCTTGTCGCCGAGGCCCGCCTCGAGCGCCGCCACGACCTCGACGATCGTGTCGGCGGCGGTGTGCGGGTCGTGCGCCGCGAGCGGGCGGCTCTCGCACACGAGGACGTCGGTCGACAGATCGGTGGCCACGCCGATCACCTCGTCGACGTTGACCTTGACCCCGAGCATGACCATCGCGCCGGGCACGATCGAGACCGGCGCGGCGGGGCGGCCGGGGTTGCCGTCGCGCTGCGTCGCCGGCGGGGCGTCGACGAGCCCTGCGGCGACCAGCGGCGAGACGGCCTTGGTGACGGCGGCCTGCGACAGACCGGTCTGGCGCGCGATGTCGATGCGGCTGATGGGGCTGCGCGTCAGGATGGTGGCGAACACCCTCGATCCGGCTTCGGACGCCGTGCGGATGAGCGTCGTGCGCGCGGCGGTGTCGTGGTCCATCGGTTCCCTCGGTCGTTGTGGTTACGGTAGCGAATCTGCGCGGTCGGCGCCGTCAGGGCGCCCCGAGCCGGGCGGCGGCGAACTCGAGCGCGTTCTCCTCGTCGAGGTCGCCGCCCGCCTCGTGCCCGTTGTAGGGCCACAGCACGATCTGCTTCGGCCCCGCGTAGGCGGTGAAGGCGGGCAGGACGGTTCCCGGGGGTGCGATGCCGTCGCGCAGGCCTGTGCTCAGCAGCGCGGGCGCGGTCGCGCGCTTGGCGTGGTTCACGCCATCGAAGTAGCGCAGCGTGTCGAGCGCTGCGGCGGTGTCGAGCCGGCGGTCGGCGAAGTACTGGGTGAGCAGCGCATAGGGGTGCTCGACGCTGAGGTCGGCGGCGCGATCGAGTTCGCACAGGAACGGCGCCTGCACGATCGCGACCGCGAGGTCGGGCACGAGTCCGGCGATCGCGAGCGCGATCCCGCCGCCTTGGCTCGCCCCCATGGCGCCTACGCGCCCCGCGTCGACGAGATCGAGCGAGCGCAGCGCGTCTACGGCGCGCACCGCGTCGGCGTAGACGCGCCGGTAGTAGTACTCGGAGGGCGAGCGGATGCCGCGCGTGAGGAACCCGCCCGCCGACGGACCGCCGTCGGGGTGGTCGTCGTCGGTGTCGCCGTGGCCCTGGCCGCGGGCATCCACCACCAGATGGGCGTAGCCGGCGGCGGCCCACCGCAGGTCGCGCAGCGCGTGCCCGCGCCCGTTGCCGTAGCCGAAGAACTGGACGAGCCCCGGCAGGGGGGCGGTCGCGCCGTGCGGCACGCGCAGCCACGCGTGGATCGGCGTGCCGCCGAAGCCGCGGAAGGTCACGTCGAACACATCGATCACGGCCAGGCGCGTCGGCCGCGGCTCGATCGTGACGTCGAGCGGGTGCCGCCGGGTCTCGGCGAGGGTGCCGGCCCAGAACGCATCGAAGTCGGACGGCTCGGTCTGGGTGGTCGGCTCGTCGACGAGCGTGAGCTCACCGCGCATCGTGGGCTCCGATCGCGAGGGCGGAGGCATCCACGAGCCCGTCCAGTGGCACCTCGACGGCGCCGCCCGCCGGCACGCGAAGTGCGATGCGGCGGTCGCCGTACGCGACGGAGATCACGCGATCGTCGCCGCGGATGCTGCGCACCGTGGCCGCGGCGAGCAGGCCGTCGCGCCACGCGAGGTCGACGACCAGTCCCGTGCGGGCGCCGAGCCCCTGGGCGTCGCCGTCGGTCCACGCGGCGGGAAGCGCGGGCAGCAGCCGCACGACGCCGCCGTGGCTCTGCACGAGGAGTTCGGCGATGCCGGCGGGGAAGCCGAGGTTGCCGTCGATCTGGAACGGCGGGTGCGTGCTGAAGAGGTTCGGCAGCAGGCCGCCCCACTCCGAGCCGTCGACGGGGCCGTGGCGGGTCGCATCGCCGTCGAAGGGCGCGAGCGCCTCTCCGAGGAGGGCGGCGGCCGCGTCGCCGTCCCCGATGCGGGCGCGCATCAGGATCTTCCACGCCCAGGACCAGCCCATGGCCCCGTTTCCGCGGGCGTCGAGCAGGCGCACGCCCGCCTCGAACAGCTCGGGATCGCGCTCGCGCGTGAGCACGTCGAGGGGGTGCAGGCCGATGAGCGGCGACAGGTGGCGGTGCAGGGGCTCGGACTCGACGACCTCGGCCGACCACTCGCGCAGCCGCCCGTCCGCGCCGATGCCCACGGGGGCGAGGGCCGCGAGCGCCCTGTCGATCTCGTCCGTCAGGGGGTCATCGACGCCGAGCACCGCGATCGCCGTCAGCGCCCGCTCGAACAGCGCGCGGATGAGGAAGAGGTCGGATGCCGCCGTCAGGCCGAGCGCCGTGTTCTCGCCGTCGGCGGCGATGAACGAGTTCTCGGGGGAGGTCGACGGCGAGGTGCGCAGGGTGCCGTCCGCTCCCGGGACCAGCCAGTCGAGGCAGAACTCCACGGCGCCGCGCATGACCGGCCAGATGCGGGAGCGGAGCAGGTCGACGTCGCCGCCGAACTCGTACGCGTCCCACACGCTGTGCGTGAGCCACACGCCGCCCATCATCCAGATCGCCCAGCTCGGAGCGCCGTGGCCGCCGCCGACCGGAAGGCTCCACCCCCAGAGGTCGGAGTTGTGGTGTGCCACCCAGCCGCGCGCGCCGTAGAGTTCGCGGGCGACGTCGGCGCCGGTGCGCGACAGGTGCTCGACGAGCGCGAGCAGCGGCTCGAACGCGTCGTCGAGGCCGAGCGCGGGGGCGGCCCAGTAGTTCATCTGGGTGTTGATGTTGATCGTGTAGTTGGAAGACCAGGCGGGGCGCAGCTGGTCGTTCCAGATGCCCTGCAGGTTCGCCGGCGGCCCGCCGGCTCGAGAAGACGATGCGAGGAGGTAGGCGCCGTACTCGGCGATCACCGTCGCGCGCAGCTGTGCGTCGTCGCCGTGCAGGATGTCGCGGTCGACGTCCCACACGCCCTCCCGGCGACCGCCGATCGCGAACCGCGCCCGAGCGTGGCGCCGGCGGTCGGCGACATGCTCGGCGAGCAGCGCGGACGGCGCGCGGCGAGCCGCGGCATCCACGCGCTGCCTGGCGCGGTCCCGGATCGCCTCACGGGAGGCGGTCCGCCACTCCCCGTCCGCGTCGGCCCACCAAAACTCGGCGCGGGACGAAGTGGAGAGGGCGATCAGCAGCCGGTGAGCCCCGCGGACGGTCGCGCGCGCGGGCGCGGCGTCCACGGAACCGTCGGTGTCCAGTGCGACCGCGACGGCTGCGAAGGCGTCGAAGTCGGCACCGGCCTCGGCGTACCGCAGCGGCGGTTCGACGGAGGTCTCATGGAGCGGGGCGCCGTCCACGGGGATCTCGACATCGAGACCCAGACCGTCGGGCGCGCTCCACAGGGGCGAGGTGAGCGAGAGGGATGCCGCGAACGCGACGTCGGACGTGAGTTCGACGATCAGCGACTGCGCGGGGACCGACACCCACGAGCGGCGGACGACGGTGCCGCCCGGCACGCGCAGCGCCTCGGTCAGCACGCCCTCGTCGAGGTCGAGCTCGCGGGCGGGCGACGCGGGGGCGGCCCCCTCGATCGCGACCGACAGGTCGGCGAGCGGCAGGTACTCCTGCGAGTACGGGCCCTCGAACGACATGAGCAGGCGCTCGGCCGTGCGGACGTCGCCCGCGTCGAGGGCGGCGCGCACCTCGGCGAGGCGCGCGGGTCCGGCGCCGCCCGCGAGCACGTCGCGCAGTGCGGCGGCAGGGCCGTCGGGCGCGCCCGACCACACGGTGGCGTCGTTGAGCGCGTACCGGCCGGCCGCGCCGCCGAAGGCCATGGCGCCGATGCGCCCGTTGCCCAGCGGTACGGCCGCCTCCCACCGGTCGGCGGGGGCGCTCCACGACAGTCGCAGGGTGTCGCTCATCTCGGTCCTCAAGGTCTCGGCCCCGGAGATCGCGGGTATCGGGCACCTTCGCCCGCAGACCTCGGATCTTTGCTTGCGACGCCAGCGTAAACATGATTAATTACCGATGTCAAGAAACTCGACGGAGGACTTCGAATGGTCAACGGTGACGGAGCCGTCCACACTTTGCGCGCCGCCGGCGTCGCGCTGGTCGTAGACCTGGCGGGCGCGCACCCGCGGGTGCTGCATTGGGGCGCCGACCTGGGCGATCTCGGTGCGGACACCGCCGATGCGCTGCGCGCGACGGCGGTGCCGGCGGTGCTCAACAACTCGCCTGACGTGCCCCGCGTCTTCTCGGTGTGGCCCACCGAGCAGGACGGCTGGGCGGGCACGCCCGCTCAGGCGGGCCACCGCGGCGGCACCGCCACCACTCCGCGTCCGCGCCTGGTCGACGCCGACGTCGTCCAGGCCGAACAGGGCGGCGGGCGCATCGCGATCCGCTTCGACGACGCCGTCGCCGGCACCCGCGCGCGCCTCGAGTACGGGCTGGACCCCGCCGGCGTGCTGTCGGTCGACCTGTCGATAGAGAACCCCGCGGAGGCGGCATCCCCGTACCTCGTCGACGGGCTGCGCGCGCTCGTGCCGCTGCCCGACCGGGCGGGCGAGCTGCTCGACTTCACCGGCAAGTGGTGCCGCGAGCGGTCGCCGCAGCGCCTCCCGTTCTCGTTCGGCACGCACTCCCGCCGCGCCCGCCGCGGCAAGCCGGGCCACGACACCCCGTTCCTCCTCGTCGCCGGCACGCCGGCGTTCGGGTTCGGGCAGGGAGAGGTGTGGGGTGTCCACCTCGCCTGGAGCGGCGACGGCGAGTACCTCGCCGAACGGCTGCCCGAGGGCGCCGGGGTGCTGTCACGCGTCTTCGGCGCAGGCGAGCTGCTGCGGTCGGGAGAGGTCGTGCTGCAGCCGGGCGAGCGCTACGACGCACCGACCGTGCTGTTCACGTGGTCCGACCGCGGCCTCGACGGGCTGTCGGCACGGTTCCACCGGCGGCTCCGCGCCCGGCGCAGCCACCCGTCGGCGCCGCGCCCGCTCGTGCTCAACACGTGGGAGGCCGTGTACTTCGACCACGACCTCGAACGCCTCGTCGAGATCGCCGACCGTGCCGCCGAGGTGGGTGTGGAGCGCATCGTGCTCGATGACGGCTGGTTCCAGGGACGCCGCGACGCCAACGCCGGGCTCGGCGACTGGCTCGTGGACGAGCAGGTGTGGCCCGACGGACTCGGCCCGTTCGTCGACGCCGTCCGCGCGCGCGGCATGCAGTTCGGCCTGTGGTTCGAGCCCGAGATGATCAGTCCCGACTCCGACCTCGCCCGTGCGCACCCCGACTGGGTGCTCGCCCCGCGAGAGGGCGTCGGCCCGACTGCGCGCAGTCAGCACGTGCTCGACATCGCCAACCCCGAGGCGTATGCGCTCGTGCTCGAGCGCATCAGCGCGCTGGTCGCCGAGTACGACATCGACTACCTCAAATGGGACCACAACCGTGACCTCGTCGAGCCCGTCGCGCGCCGCGCGGAGGGAGACCGGCCGCTCGTCCACGATCAGACCCTGGCGCTGTACCGGCTGCTCGACGAGCTGCGCGCGCGTCACCCGCGGCTCGAGATCGAGACGTGCTCGGGCGGCGGCGGCCGTGTCGACCTCGGCATCCTCGAGCGCACCGACCGCGTCTGGGCGTCTGACTGCAACGACCCCGTGGAGCGCGCCCGCATCGAGCGCTGGACCCGCCTGCTCGTGCCGCCGGAGCTCATCGGCTCGCACCTCGGCGCGCACCGGTCGCACACGACGTCCCGCGAGACGGACCTGTCGTTCCGCCTCGCCGTCGCCCTGACCGCGCACGCCGGCATCGAGACCGACCTGACCGCCGCCGGGCCCGAGGACCTTCGCACGATCACCGCGTGGGCGGGGCTGTACCGCGAGCTGCGCGAGCTCATCCACACCGGGCGCATCGTCAACGCCGACCTCGCCGACGATGCCACGATGCTCACCGGCATCGTCGCGCCAGACGGCGGGCGTGCGCTGTTCACATGGGCGCGCCTGGCGACGTCGCCCGACGGGCAGGGCGGCCGCGTGCGCTTCCCGGGCCTCGACGCCGCCGCGCGCTACCGCGTGCGCGTGCGTCCGGAGCTCGGCGCCACCAGCCGGCACGAGGTCGCCGACCCGGAGTGGATGCGCCCCGCCGCGAACGGCGGAATCGAGCTGCCGGGAGCCGTGCTCGCCGTCGCCGGCGTGCCGCTGCCCACCCTCAACCCGCAGCAGGCGCTGCTCTTCGACGTCGTGAAGGTCGCCTGACCGCCCGCTGACGTCTCACCGACTTCTGGGAACCGCGCGATGGGGCGCGGGGTTCGCCGATGAACCCACCGCAGAGAGGAAACCATGAACACCAGGAACCGCCATGCCCTCGGGCAACGGTGGCTCGCGGCGCTGGCTGTCGCTGCCGTCGGCACGCTGACCCTCGGATTCGGGGGCGTCGCGGCCCACGCGACGCCCCGGGCCGAGGCATCCGCCCCCGCTCCCGCCGCCCCCGCGGCGCTGGCTCCCGACGACGCGCTCGGTGCGCGGCCGTACATGGGCTGGAGCAGCTACAGCATGCAGGTCTACGCGGGCAACGGATCGACATGGATCACCGCGGACCAGATCATCGCGCAGTCCGATGCGATGCATCAGAAGCTGCAGTCCGCGGGCTACGACCACATCAACATCGACGCGGCCTGGAACGACGGCGTCGACGAGTACGGGCGCCCCACTCCGAGCGCGAAGCTGTACCCGAACGGCCTGCAGGCCGTGATCGACCACATCCACGCCAACGGGCAGAAGGTCGGGCTCTACGCGATCCCCGGCATCTCGCCGCAGGTGTACGAGGCCGACCTGCCGATCTTCGGCGCCCCCGACTGCTCGACCGGCGACATCGTGAAGCAGCCGGTCCAGCAGGCGGACTACTGGGGCATCGGCTACCGCATCGACTTCTCGAACCCGTGCGCGCAGAAGTACGTCGACTCGATCGCCGACATGTTCGGCGAGTGGGGCATCGACTTCCTGAAGTTCGACAGCGTGACCCCGGGCTCGGGGATCAGCGACCTGTCGCTGGACGCCCGCGACGACGTCAAGGCGTGGTCGCAGGCGCTGCAGCGCAACGGGATCTGGTTCGAGCTGTCGTGGGCGCTCGACATCCGCTACGCCGACTACTGGGCGCAGTACGCGAACGGCTGGCGCGTCGAGTGGGACGTCGAGTGCTACTGCGAGAAGACGGCGCTCACGAACTGGAACAACATCGCCCGCCTCTTCCCGCGCGCAGCGGACTGGTGGCGCTACGCCGGGCCCGACCGCGGGTGGAACGACTTCGACTCGCTCAACGTCGGCAACGGCAAGATGGACGGCCTGACCAAGGACGAGCGCCGCACGGCGGCGACCCTGTGGGCGGTGTCGGCGGCGCCGATGTACGTCGGCAACGACATGACGCAGCTCGACGACTACGGCGTCCAGCTGCTCACCAACCCCGAGGTCATCGCGGTGAACCAGGCCGGGCGTCCGGCGCACCCCGTGTCGACGGCATCCCCTCAGCAGACCTGGTACACCGCCAACCCCGACGGCTCGGTCACGGTCGCCGTCTTCAACCTCGGGCAGACGGATGCCGACATGACGGTGTCGCTGGCCGACGTGGGCCTGTCGGGCTCGGTGAAGGTGCGCGACCTGTGGGCGACGAAGAACCTCGGCAAGGCCGAGGGGTCGTTCGTCGCGACGGACGTGCCCGTCCACGGCACGCGGCTGTTCACCTTCACTCCTGCCAAGGGGGCGACCGTCGCGCTGAACGACGACGACGCGCAGCTGAAGTACGAGGGAGCGTGGTCTCGCAACGGCGGTGAGGAGCAGGTCGCGGCCTCGCAGTCGCTGACCGTCTCGGTGTTCGACTCGTCGAAGGGCGGCACCGCGCCGGCCACCGGCTCGTCGCGCGTCATCGCGGTCAACGACACCGACCCGGGCATCGCGTACAGCGGCAACTGGGGCCACAGCGGCGGCCGCGGACTCGGCGACTACCAGGACGACGTCCACTACGGCGAGGCCGACGGATCGGCGTTCCAGTACTCGTTCGTGGGCACCGGCGTCGACTGGATCACCGAGACCCATGAGTCGCAGGGCGACGCCGAGGTCTACATCGACGGCGTGCTCGCCGCCACGGTGAGCACGTACCAGGCCGAGGGGCGCGGTGCGCAGCAGGTCGTGTTCAGCAAGCGCGATCTGCCGAACGGCAGCCACACGATCCGCGTCGTGAAGAAGTCGGGGCAGTTCATGCTGCTCGACCGGCTCGACGTCGTGCAGGAGAGCCTGCTCGACATCGACCACGTCGCGTTCGACCGCGCCGCCCCCGAGGACGCCGCCGTCCACGTGCTGCGCGACCCGGGCGAGCTGCTGGGCGTGTACCGTGACGGCACGGCGCTCAAGAGCGGCACGGACTACACGGTCGACGGGGATGCCGTCGTCTTCGGCGCCGCGTTCCTCGGGGCGCTGGCCGACGGCGACACCGCGCTGGAGTTCCGCTTCCGTGGTGATCTGCGCGACGACGTGCACGCGACGAAGGACGACGGCGCGGCCGTGGCGCTGACGTTCTCGGGCACCGCGGTCACCGTGAAGGGCCCGATCGCGCCCGACCAGGGCACCGTCGAGGTGTACCTCGACGGCAAGCTCGTCGACACCGTGGACCTCCACGGCGACGCGCGGCTCACGCAGCAGAAGCTGTTCGAGAAGAGCGGTCTCAAGAAGGGGCAGCACACGCTGCGGCTGGTCAAGGCGTCGGGCGATGTGCTCCGCGTCGACGCCCTGTCGTACGTGACGGGCTGACCCCGTGGGCGGGCCGGGGCGACGCGACGTCGCTCCGGCCCGTGCCGCGTCCGCCGTGCGCGAACTCGGGCCGCGCCCGCCGTGGCGGCGCGACACTGGGTGCGTGGACGATCACGAGGCGCTCGACGCCTACTCCTCGACGGTGATGCGCGTCGCCCAGGCGGTGCTGCCGTCCGTGGCCGCGGTCAGCGTGCGCACCCGCCAGGGAGCCGGTGCCGGCAGCGCCTCGGTCATCACGGCCGACGGCCATCTCCTCACGAGCGCGCATGTCGTGGAGGGCGCCGTGGGCGTCGAGCTCGCGTTCCCCGACGGCACTTCGGCCGAGGCATCCGTCGTCGGCGCGGATCCGCTGTCGGACCTCGCCGTCCTCCGTGCGCACGGCGAGACGCCGCCACCTGTGCGGATGGGGGATGCCGCCACCCTCGGCGTCGGCCAGCTCGTCGTCGCCCTCGGCAACCCCCGCGGCCTGTCGGGCAGCGTGACCGCCGGCATCGTCTCGGCGCTCGGCCGCTCGCTGCCGACCCGGTCGGGTCGCGTCATCGACGAGGTGATCCAGACCGACGCGGCGCTCAACCCCGGCAACAGCGGCGGGGTGCTCGCCGACAGTGCCGGACGGATGGTGGGTGTCAACACCGCCGTCGCCGGGATCGGACTCGGGCTCGCCGTCCCCATCAATGCGACGACGCGCGAGATCATCGACGCGCTCCGCACGACCGGCCGTGTGCGGCGGGCGTGGCTCGGCATCGCCGGCTCGACCGTGCCGCTCGGCCCCGACGTCGCCGCGAAGGCAGGGTCGAAGGTCGGGATGCAGGTCGTCTCGATCGTGCCCGACAGCCCGGCCGCGGTCGCCGGCGCCCGCGTCGGCGACATCGTGCTGTCGCTCGACGGGGTGGCGATCCTCAACCCCACCGCCCTGCAGCGGCGCATGGTCGAAGGGGCGATCGGCCGCCGCCTGGAGATGACCGTGTGGCGCGGCGGTGCACTCGTCGACGTGGTCGTCGAACCCCAGGAGCTCCGCGTCGGCTGACGGCCCTCACCCCTGCCGGGCGCCCCTACGCTCGGTGTACCCCACCCCACAACAGACGGAGGACGCGAGATGTCTGACCCCAACGACTGGAACGCGCACACGATCGCCGAGTTCCGCGCCAACAAGGGCAAGGTCGGCGGCTACTTCGAGGGCGCGCCGATCGTGCTGATGCATCACCGCGGACGCAAGAGCGGCGCCGAGCACGTGACCCCGGTGATGTACCTCGCGAACGAGTCGGATCCCGACAGCATCTACGTCTTCGCGAGCAAGGCCGGCGCACCCACGAACCCGGCCTGGTACTACAACCTGCGGGACGCGGGCGCCGGTCGCGTCGAGGTCGGCGAGGAGCAGTACCCGGTGACCGTGAGCGAGGTCCGCGGCGCCGACCGGGACCGGATCTATGCCGAGCAGGTGCGCCGGTTCCCGGGCTTCGGCGAGTACGAGGTGCGCACGGAGGGCGTCCGCACGATCCCCGTGCTGGAACTGCGCCGGGCCTAGCGCGGCCGCGTCGCCGGCGCGCCCTCCAGCTGCGTCGCGAACACCGCCGCCGCGTGGTCGAGCGGAGCGAGGCTGCGCTCCGCCCGGCACAGCACGACGGCGCCCTCGCTGATCGCGAGGAGCGCCGTCGCCTGCTGCGCGGCGGTGCCGGCATCCATCCCTCCGGATGCGAAGAGCTCGGCGAGACGGCGCTGCCAGGCGGTGAAGACGCCGCCCGCGGCGTCGAGGAGCGCTGCGGAGTCCGCGGCGACGGTCACGGCCAGCACCGAGCAGCCGGCGCGATAGTGCGTGCGCGTGAGCAGGGTGCGCCAGGAGGCGAAGAAGCGGTCGGCGACGTCTCGCGCCGGGTGACCGTCGAGGCCCGCGAGCTGGTCGAGCGAGCGTCGCGCCGCGCGCTCCAGTGCGGCGGCGATGAGCTCGTCCTTGCCGCCCGGGAAGTGGTGGTAGACGGATCCGCGCGGTGCCTCGGCGAGCTCGAGCACCTCGGCGATCGACGCCCCCTGCAGCCCCCGCGTCGCGAGCAGGCGGATCGCTGCGTCGATCATGCGGTCGCGCGTGCCGGCTTCCATCGTTCTCCGTTCGGCGGCCGTCTCTTGACCGCGGTGACTCGAGGGTAGATGATGCTCATAATATGACGGTCGTCATACATAGAGGAGGCGCACCATGCCGATGATCGACATCTACGCGACGGCCGGGACCTTCCCCGATCCGCATCGGCTGGCGAGGGATGCCGCCGCCGCCGTCATGCGGGTCGAGCAGGTGCCCGACATCCCGATGTTCCGCAGCAACACCGCCGCGTTCGTCCACGAGCTCCCGCCCGGCGCGATCTCGAACGTCGACGGGGACGGCGGCTACGTGCGCGTCCAGGTGCTGACGAACGCCGGCGCCCTCGATCGCGACAAGCAGCTCGCCGTCGTGGCCGAGCTGACCGCGCTCGCCGCCGCCGCGGCGGGCGATCCGGCGCTCGCCGAGCGCACGTGGGTGCTGCTCACCGAGGCGCCGGCCGGCGGGTGGGGCCTGTGGGGGCACGCCCACACGAACGAGGAGCTGGTCGTCGCCGCACGCGCCGAGATCGCGCGCCTGCAGGCCTGACACGCCTGGAAGCGGCCGGCCGGCGATCGGCGGCTCAGCCGTCCAGGCGGAAGACGTGGCGGGGGAGCGGGCCGACGAGGTCCGCGGCGATGCGGTGCGCCTCCGCCTCGGGGAGGCGGCCGGTGGCGACGAGAGTGGCGAGCCACCCGGCATCCATCCGCCTCGCGACGTCGTGGCGGGCGGGGATCGACAGGAACGCGCGGGTGTCGTCGATGAAGCCGCTCGTCTTGTAGAAGCCGGCGGCGTCGGTGACCGCCTCGCGGTAGCGGCGGATGCCGTCGGGGGAGTCGAGGAACCACCACGGCGCCCCTGCGAACACCGCGGGGTAGAAGCCGGCGAGCGGGGCGATCTCGCGGCTGAACGAGGTCTCGTCGACGGTGAACAGCACGAGCCGGAACGCCGGGTCGGTGCCGAAGTCGCGCAGCAGCTCCCGCAGCGGCACGGAGTACGACGTCGGCAGCGGCAGGTCGTGGCCGGTGTCGGGCCCGAAGCGCTCCAGGGTCGGGGTGTGGTGGCCCCGCAGCACTCCCGGGTGCAGCTGCATCACGAGGCCGTCTTCGGCCGACATGCGGGCGAGCTCCCACAGCATGTGCGCGCGATACGCGGCGGCATCGGATGCCGGCACGTCGCCCGCCCGCGCCGCGGCGTGGATGCGCTCCAGCTCGGCGGGTTCGGCGCGTACCGCCCACGCCTCGGCGACGCCGGTGTCGGTGGAGGTGGCGCCGGCGGCGCGGAAGACCGCGCGCCGGTCCTCCAGCGCGGCCACGAGGCCCGCGTGCGTGCCGCAGTCGATGCCGCTCGCAGCGGTCAGATCGTCGAGCGCCGTGCGCCAGCCGGGCGCCGACGGATCGAGAAAGCGATCGGGGCGGAAGGTCGGGATCACGCGCCCGCTCCACGAGGGGTCGGCGGTCAGCGCGCGATGCGCGGCGAGGTCGTCGGCGGGGTCGTCCGTGGTCGCGAGCACGTCGATGCGGAACTGCTCGTACAGCCGCCGCGGGCGGGACGCCGGATCGGCGATCCAGGCCGTGATCGCGTCGAACTGCTGGTCCGCGTTCGCCGCGGAGGGATGCCGGTCGAGTCCGATCACGTTCTGCAGCGTGTCTTCGAGCCACACCCGCACCGGCGTCGCCGCGAACACGTGCCAGTGCGATGCGAACGCGCGCCACACCTCGCGCGGCGGGGCGGCCGCGCCGGCGGGACCGCGACCCAGCGCGTCGAGCGGGACGCCGTGGGCGTGCAGCAGCCGCAGCACGTAGTGGTCGGGGGTGACGAGCAGGTCGGCGGGGTCGGCGAACGGCGCGTCGTCGAGCAGCAGCCGGGCATCGACATGACCGTGCGGCGACACGATCGGCGCGTCGGCGACCGCGGCGTGCAGCTCCGCCGCGAGGCGGCGCACGCCGGCGTCGGCGGGGAACAGGCGGTCGGGTGAGGCGGACAGGCGCACGGGGTTCCGTTCGGAGGCGGCGGGTCAGGCGGACGCGGGCGCGGGGCCGCTGCTGCGGCGGGCGCGGAGGTAGGTGGGCAGGATCGCGCGCGTGCGGCCGGAGCCCGTGCCCGCGATCGTGTGGAGCAGCATCGTGACGGCGACGCGTCCGGCCTCTTCGATCGGCGCGGCGATCGTCGTCAGCGGCGGGTCGCAGAAGTCGGCGCCGAAGATGTCGTCGCAGCCGACGATCGACAGGTCCTCGGGCACGCGCACGCCGCGCTCGCGGAGGCGCCGCAGCATGCCGAAGGCCAGCACGTCGTTGAACACGATGCACGCGGTGGCCGTGCCGACGACGGCGTCGGCGGCCGTCGCGCCGGCCTCGGCGTGCGGCATCCACGGTCCGCTCTGCTGCAGGTCGACGTCGAGCTCGGCTGCCGTCGACTGCAGCGCCTGCCAGCGCCGCGCACTCGACCACGAGTCGGCGGGGCCGCCGACGTACGCGATGCGGCGGTGGCCGAGCGAGCGCAGGTGCAGCAGCGCCTGGCGTGCGCCGTCGGGCGTGTCGATGATGACGCTCGGCACGCCGGGGACGTCGCGGTTGACGGTCACGAGCGGCTGCCGCTGAGCGAGGGTCGCCAGCTGCCGTTCGTCCAGGCGCGACGCGGCGAGGATCACGCCGTCCGCCGACTTGCGCATCAGGTCGATGGTGTCGGCCTCGATCTCGGCCGACTCCTCGGTGTCGACGAGCAGCTGCGCGTAGCCCGCCGCCCGCAGCTGCCGCTGCGCCCCGCGGATGAGGCCGAAGTAGAAGGGGTTGGCGATGTCGGGCACGAGCAGCGCGACCGTGCGCGTGGTGCCCGAGACCAGCGACCGCGCGTGCGAGCTCGGCACGTACGACAGCTCGTTGGCGGCCGCCACGACGCGCTGCCGTGTCGCTTCGCTCACGCGCCCGGGCACGGTCAGCGCGCGCGAGACGGTCGAGGTCGCGACGCCCGCGAGACGCGCGACGTCGCCGATGGTCGCGGGGCGCGGGGTTGCGGCATCCGTGTCTTCGCTCATGCCTCTCCCTTCCAGCCGCCTGTTCTGAAGCGGTGGATGCCGGCGGTCGGTGTGAGCCTAGCCATGGTGGCAATCATTGGCAAACGATTGCACGTCGCTGCGCGGCGCGACTAGCCTGATCCCCGCACACGCTCCCCCCGAACGAGAATGCGATGACGAACGACACGAGCACGACCTGGCAGCTGTCCGGCTTCGGCGACGAGATCGACCCCGACCCGCGCATCCAGTGCGCCGTGCTGTCGGCGCTCGGCGCCCGGCACATCGAGGTGCGCTCGGCGTGGGGCGTCAACATCGTCGACCTCGACGACGACCGTCTTGCGGCCCTCGCCGCGACGATCCGCGACGCGGGCATGGGCGTCTCGGCCATCGCGTCGCCCATCGGCAAGAGCGAGCTGAGCGAGCCCGTCGAGTTCGAGCTCGGCCGCCTCGACCGCGCGCTGCGCGCGGCCGACGTGCTCGGCTCGCGCTACATCCGCCTGTTCTCGTTCTGGTGCCACGAACCGGATGCCGCCGCCCGCGGCCGTGACGAGATCATGGGCCGCATGGGCACGTGGGCCGCGCGCGCCGAGCAGGCGGGCGTCACGCTCGTCCACGAGAACGAGAAGCACATCTACGGCGACGTGCCCGAACGGGTGCTCGACATCGTGCAGACGGTCGACTCGCCCGCCCTGCGCCTGGCGTGGGACAACGCCAACTTCGTGCAGGTCGGCGTGCGCCCGATCACGGACGGGTGGGCGCAGCTCGCGCCGTACGTCGCCTACCTGCAGGTCAAGGACGCCCGGATCGCCGGCGGCGAAGTGGTGCCCGCCGGCGAGGGCGACGGCGAGCTGCGCGAGACGATCGCGAACCTCAGGGATGCGGGCTTCTCCGGCTTCGCATCGCTCGAACCCCACCTCGCCGACGTCACCGCCACCGGCGGCTTCTCGGGTGCTGCGGCCTTCGGCCGCGCGGCCCGGGCGTTCCGTTCCCTCACCGACGACGCAGGAGTGACCCTCGCATGACCACGACATCCACCCCTCTCGCCACCGCGATCGTCGGCTGCGGCGTCATCGGCCGCACCCACGTGGAGTCGGTGCTCGCGTTCCCCGAGCTCAGCCTCGTCGCCCTCATCGACCCCGTGCGCGAGCGCGCCGACGCCCTCGCCGACGAGGTCGAGGTCGGCACCGGTGCGCGCCCGCAGGTCTTCGCCTCGATCGAGGACCTCGTTGCGGCATCCGTCCCGGTCCAGCTCGTCGTGATCGGCACGCCGAGCGGCCTGCACGTCGAGCAGGGCGTCGCCGCTCTCGAGGCGGGCGCGCACGTGATCATCGAGAAGCCGCTCGACGTGGACCTGGTGCGGGCGCGCCGGCTCGCCGACGCGGCCCGCGCACACGCCGGTCAGGTGTGCACGATCATCAGCCAGCACCGCTTCGACCCGGCGAGCCGGATCGTGCACGCCGCGATCGAGTCCGGCGGCTTCGGTCGCCTCACCTCCGCGGTCGCGACGGTGCCGTGGTGGCGCTCGCAGGGGTACTACGACTCCGGCGACTGGCGCGGCACATGGGCGCTCGACGGCGGCGGCGCCCTCATGAACCAGGGCGTGCACACGCTCGATCTGCTGCTGTGGTTCCTCGGCCGGCCCGTGTCGGTGAGCGCCGAGTTCGCGCTGCTCGCGCACGAGGGTGTGGAGGTCGAGGACACCGTCGTGGCCACCATCACGTTCGATTCCGGCGCGCTGGCCGTGGTGCACGCGACGACCGCCGGGTACCCGGGGCTCGCCGTCCGCCTGCAGGTGCAGGGCTCGGCGGGTTCCGCCGTGATCGACGCCGACGAGCTGCAGTACATCCATGTGGCAGGCGACGACGTGGCCGCCGACATGGGTCTGCTCGGCGGCGGCAACCAGCGCGACCGCTACGACCTCGAGCCCGCGAACGGCGAGGCGCCCGTCGACGCCACGCAGTCCGCCACCGGCCACGAGCGCCAGTACCGCGACCTGCTCGACGCGGTCAGCGAGGGCCGCGACCCGATCGTGACCGTCGACGAGGCGCTCTTCACCCTCGCGACGGTGCGCGCCGTGTACGCGTCGGCGACGACGGGGCGCAAGGTCGCGATCGACGACGTGCTCGCCGGCGCGTACGACGACGTCGAGCTCGTCGTCCCGATCCCGCAGCGCGCATGAGCACCCCGTCCGTGCGGATCGCGCACGTCGGACTCGGCGCGTTCGTCCGCTCGCACGAGGCCTGGTACACCGAGCTCGCCAACCGGGCCGCCGCGGCGGAGGGCGGCGAGCAGTCGGGCATCGCGGCGTTCACCGTGCGCTCGCCGCGCGCGGCCGAGCAGCTGTCCGCGCGCGGCCACCGGTACCCTCTCGTGCTCCTCGGCCGTGACGGCGAACGCGTCGAATGGATCGAGTCCATCGCCGAGGCCCACGACGGCGCCGACACGACGCGCTGGCGCGAGGCGGCGTCATCCGTCGCCGTCATCACGGTGACGATCACCGAGGCCGGGTATCGCGCGAGCGAGCAGGAGGCCGCCGACGACCGTGAGGCGCTGCGCGCGGGCGTGCTGCCGGTCACGGTGCCCGGCCGGCTCGTCGACGGGCTCCGCGCCCGCCGTGACGCCGGTGCCGGCCCGGTCGCGATCGTCAGCTGCGACAACCTGCGCGACAACGGCGGCGTCCTCGCGCGGGCGGTGCTCGGGCTCGCGCGTGACGTCGACGCCGGCCTCGCGTCGTGGATCGAGCGCAACGTCTCGTTCGTGTCGACCGCCGTCGACCGCATCACCCCCGCCGCCGATCCGGCGATGCTGCCGGACGGGCTGCGCGACGACCCGACCGCGCTCGTCGCGGAGGAGTACGGGTCGTGGATCCTCTCGGGCGGCTTCCCCGCCGGGCGCCCCGCGTGGGAGGTCGCCGGCGCCGAGTTCGTCGACGACATCGTGCCGTACGAGCTGCGCAAGCTCTGGCTGCTCAACGCCGGGCACACCCTGCTCGCGTCGCTCGGGCTGCTGCGCGGGCACGAGACCGTCGCCCGAGCGATGGACGATCCGGTGTGCCGCGCGGCCCTCGACGAGTTGTGGACGGACGCCGCCGACGTGCTGCCCTTCGCGCCCGACGAGATCGCGCGCGTGCGCTCCGCGATCGCCGAGCGCTTCGAGAACCCCCGCATCCGTCACGAGCTGCGCCAGATCGCCCGCGACAGCGCGCTCAAGCTGCGCGAACGCGTGGTCCCCGTCATCGCCGAGCGCCTCGCGCGCGGGCTCGGTCCCGGCGACGGCGAGCTCACCGCGCTGGCCGCCTGGGGCGCCGCCGTCCGCGCGGGCGTGCTCGAGGGCCCGGCGCTCGGTGCGACGGGAGAGGATGCCGCCGCCGCCGCGGCCACGATCGTGCAGACCCTCGCCCCCGAGCTCGCCGCGTCGCGCGACGGCGCCGAGGTGACGGCATCCACCGCTCTTCTCATCCGCACTCTCGAAGGGAACGCATCGTGATCATCGACAAGGCCGAGGTGATCGTCACCAGCCCGAACCGCAACTTCGTCACGCTGAAGCTCACGACCGACGACGGGCTCACCGGCCTCGGCGACGCCACCCTCAACGGGCGCGAGCTCGCGGTCGTCGCCTATCTCACCGAGCATGTCGTGCCGCTGCTGCTCGGCCGGGACGCGCACCGGATCGAGGACACCTGGCAGTTCCTGTACCGGTCGGCCTACTGGCGGCGCGGCCCCGTCACGATGGCCGCGATCGCGGCCGTCGACATGGCGCTGTGGGACATCAAGGGCAAGGCCGCCGGCATGCCCGTCTACCAGCTGCTCGGCGGCGCGTCGCGCAACGGCCTGCTCGCCTACGGCCACGCGTCGGGCACCGACCTGCCGTCGCTGTTCGACTCGGTGCGCGACCACCTCGAGCAGGGGTACAAGGCCATCCGCATCCAGACCGCGGTGCCGGGCCTCAAGGCCATCTACGGCATCGCGGCGCAGTCGTCGTTCACCGGCGGCGGCGAGGAGCGGTACGACCACGAGCCCGCCCGCCGTGGCGCACGGCCCGTCGAGGAGGACTGGGACACCCGACCGTACCTCCGCCACCTGCCGACGGTGTTCGAGGCGGTGCGCAACGAGTTCGGCCCCGAGCTCCCGCTGCTGCACGACGGCCACCACCGGATGACCCCCATCCAGGCCGCGAAGCTCGGCAAGGCGCTGGAGCCGTACGACCTGTTCTGGCTCGAGGACTGCACCCCGGCCGAGAACCAGGAGGCGCTGCGCCTGGTGCGCCGGCACACCACGACGCCGCTCGCGATCGGCGAGATCTTCAACACCGTGTGGGACTTCAAGGACATCATCCGCGACCAGCTCATCGACTACGTGCGCGGCGCGGTCACCCACATGGGCGGCATCACGGCGCTCAAGAAGACGCTCGACTACGCGGCGCTCTACCAGATCAAGTCGGGCATGCACGGGCCGACCGACATCTCGCCGGTGGGCATGGCCGCCGCCCTGCACCTGGGGCTCGCGATCCACAACTTCGGCATCCAGGAGTACATGAAGCACGGCACGCGCACCGACGAGGTGTTCCAGCAGTCCTTCACGTGGCAGGACGGCCTGCTGCACCCGGGAGACAAGCCCGGACTCGGCGTGGAGCTCGATCTCGACGAGGCGGGCAAGTACCCGTACGAGCAGGCCTACCTGCCGTACAACCGCCTCTCCGACGGCACCGTTCACGATTGGTGAGGAGACGACACATGGCACGCATCGGCGTACAGGCGATGATGCTGCGGGGCGCCATCGAGGAGCTCGGCGCCTACGAGGCGATCCGCCGCACGGTCGACGTCGGGTATCGGGTCGCCGAGCTGTCGGCGACCCGGCTGACCCCCGAGGTGCTGGCGGAGCTGCGGCGCGCGCAGGACGACTTCGGTTTCGAGGTCTGCTCGACCTCGGCGGGGATCGGGGCCGCCGGGGCCGCCAATCCGTCGCTGGAGACCGAGTTCGACAAGGTGGTCTCCGACACGAAGGCGCTCGGCGCCGGCATGGTGCGCATCGGGATGCTCCCGATCCCGATGCTGCGCTCGCTCGACAGCGTGCTCGAGTTCTGCCGCGTCGCCGACGCGGCGGCGGTCCGCCTCGCCGACGAGGGCATCGCGCTGTACTACCACAACCACCATGTCGAGTTCGCGAAGACCGACGGCCGCTACCTGCTCGACGTCATCGCGGATGCCTCGCCGCACGTCGGGATCGAGCTCGACGTGCACTGGATCCAGCGCGGCGGCCTCGACCCGGTGCGCGTCATCGACCAGTACGCCGGGCGGGTGAAGCTCGTGCACCTCAAGGACTACCGGATCGGCTGGCCGGCCGCGGAGACGATCGATGCCCTCGAGCGCGGTGACCACGCCTCATTCCAGGAGGGCTGGAAGGGGCTGGTGCAGTTCGCCGAGGTCGGCGAGGGCAACCTCGACTGGCCCGCGATCATCGCCCACAGCCTCGACGCCGGGGCGGAGTACCTGCTCGTCGAGCAGGACGAGCTCTACGGCCGCACGGTGTGGGAGTCGCTCGCGATCTCGCGCCGCCACCTCGTCGAGCTCGGGCACGACGCCCTGTTCTGACGCCGCCGGCACGAAGGCCCGACACCCCGCGGGGTGCCGGGCCTTCGTGCGTGGCGACTCAGTCGCGGAGGCCTCCGGGCGCTGTCGACAGCGGCACCACCGGCGGGCGCTCGCACGTCGACGCCACCGTCACGGGGGCGTGCTCGTCCGCGGCGCGCAGCAGCGAGGTCATGACGTCCAGCACGTGCAGCGCGATGTCGCCGCTCGCACGCCCGACGGGGCCGGCGCCGCCCGCCGCCAGGTCGGCGATGCCGTACCCGCGGGCCGCGTCGACGTAGCCGGCGCTCGGCTCGAGGGTCACCCACTCGCCGTCGAGCGCGTGCAGCCGCACGTCGCCGGCGAAGCCGTTCGGGTCGGGCACGACGAGCGAGCCCGCCTCGCCGTGCACCTCGATGTTCGAGGCGCGCGTCGCGACCGCGTCGAAGCTCATCACGAGCGTCGACAGCGCCCCCGACCGGTGGCGCAGCACGCCCGTGACGTGGGTCGCGACGTCGACCGCGATCGTCTCGCCCGCCCGCGCGCCCGAGCCGATGACGCGGGTCTCGCGGGTGCGCGAGGCATCGCCGACGACGGACTCGACCGGGCCGAGCAGGTTCACGAGCGCCGTCACGTAGTACGGCCCCATGTCGAGCAGCGGACCGCCGCCCGGCTGGTAGTAGAAGTCGGGATTCGGATGCCACCGCTCGTGGCCGGGCGTCACCATCGTGGCCGTCGCGGCCACCGGCCGGCCGATGAGCCCGTCGTCGATCGCTCGCCGTGCGGTCTGCACGCCCGTGCCGAGGACCGTGTCGGGGGCGCAGCCGAGGGCGACGCCGGCCGCGTGGGCGGCATCCACCATCGCCCGGGCGTCGGCCATCGTCGCCGCCAGCGGCTTCTCGCCGTAGGTCGCCTTGCCGGCGGCGATGGCCTTGAGCGCGATCTCGGCGTGAGCGGCCGGGATGGTGAGGTTGAGGACGAGGTCGACCTCGGGGTCGGCGACGAGCTCGTCGACGGTGAGGGCCCGCACGCCGAGGTCGGCGGCGACCGCCTCGGCGCGGCCGGGGAGCGCGTCGGCGACGGCGGTGACCCGCACGGCGTCGAGCCGTTCGAACGTCGACAGGTAGGCGCCCGAGATCGCGCCGAGGCCGACGATCCCGATTCTCAGCGGCTGGTCCATGGTTGTTGTGCCTTTCGTGGCGTCGGCGTCGCGTGGGGGAGCGGCGCGACGCGGGTGAGGGAGAGCGAGAACTCGGCCGCCACGGCACCGTGGGCGGGGACGACGATGGGGCCGAGCGTCTGTTCGGTGTGGTCGTACGGACGGGAGGCGGGTTCCAGCGCGATCGTGCTGGTCGCTCCCCACCAGGGGAATCCGGGGGTGAAGCGATGCTCCTGCCACACGTGCAGCTGTGGGAAGAGCACGGGATCCCAGGCCAGGACGGCATCCCATCCGCCGCCGCGCAGGCGGGCGAGGCCGCGCGCGCCGGACGGCACCGACTGGAAGCCGCCGTGCCCTTCGCCGGGCTGCGGGAAGCGCACGTCGACGACGTCGCCGTCGACCATCAGCGATGCTCCGGGGCTCGCCAGCACCTCGGCGAACGCCGGGTGCTCCGTCCACGTGACGGCGACGTCGCCGCCCGACGTGTTCTCGAGGCGCTGCTGCACGCGCACGCCGTCGGCGGTCGCCTCGGTGCGGCGGCGCAGCAGCAGCGGCACCGTGGCGAGCGCCACCTCGAGCGTGCACGAGGCGTCGTCGAGGGCGACGGTGCGCCACCGACGCCAGGCCGCCTCGCCGTGGAACGGGTGCGCGACCCCGTCCACGGTGCGGTCGTCGCCGGCGTTGGGGAGAAGTGGATGCCACCCCCCGGCGTAGCGCTCGTGCCAGCGCCGGTTGGAGTCGACGGTGGGCGGCGACTCGGGCACCTCGGTGTCGCGGCCGTCCAGCCGCAGCAGGAACTCGGTGCCCGAGGCGGTGTCGACGATCGACGAGATGCGCGCTCCGGACTCGTGGACGGCCACGGCGAAGCCGCCGCCGGGCGAGCGCAACGCGTGCCGGCGGCCGGGGTCAGCGGCGGTCATCGCAGATCGTACGGCTGCGTGCGCCGGACCATCGGGGCGAACGAGGCGTGGAAGATCGTCGATGCGGCGCCGATGGCGCCGGCCTCGCCGGTCACCACCGAGCGCTCGACGGCGACGGTGCGCGCGCGGTGCGCCGTCGGCATCGTGTTGACGGCGCGTTCGATGGTCGACACCACGATCTCCTGCAGCTCGGGCTCGAACGCCGGGCCGCCGACGACGATCGTCGACAGGTCGAGCACGTCGACGAGCGCCGAAGCGCCGAGGGCGATGACGTCGGCCACCTGCTGCACCGCGGCGATCACGGTGGCGTCGCCCGCGCTGATCTCGGCGCAGAACTCGCGGTAGGTCGTCGCGGTGCCGGCGTAGCCGAGCTCGCGCGCGATCTCGGGGATCGCGACAGGCGGGTTGCACTCGCGCACGAGCTCCGGGCGGCCCGACCCGTCGACGCGGCCCAGCCGGATCGCGCACAGCTGGCCGAACTCGCCGGCGTTGCTGCTCACCCCGCGGTACGCCTCGCCGTTGAGCACGAGGCCGGAGCCCATGCCGGTGCCGAAGTAGAGGTACACGAAGTCCTGCGCGCGGGCCGTGCGCCCCACCCAGCGCTCGCCCACGGCGGCGGCGGTGCCGTCCTTCTCGACGACGACCGGGTACGGCAGGCGCTCGTCGAGCAGCCGGTGCAGCGGCACGTTGCGCCACGCCTGCGACAGCGGCAGGTCCAGCAGGTCGCCGTCGGCGGTGATCGGTCCCGGCACGGCGACGCCGACCCCCAGGAACGTGCCGCGGTCGATCTTCGACGTGGCCAGCACGTCCTCCACGTTCACCGCGATGAGCTCGACCAGGTCGGCCGGCGACACCTCGGAGTCGAGATGGATGCTGCGCCGCTCCAGCTCCCGCGCGTCGAGGTCGACGAGCACGACCGACACCACGTCGGGGTCGACGAGGATGCCGACCGCGTGCGCGGCCTCGGCCCGCAGGCGCACCGGGGTGCGGGGCTTGCCGAGCCGCTCGGAGCGGGTCTGCTCGCCCTCCGCGAGCAGTTGCCGTTCCAGCAGGACGCGCAGGATGCGCGACACCGACTGCTGCGTGAGGCCGGTGCGCTCGGCGATCTCGGTGCGGCTGATGGTGCCGGCCTGGCGGATGGTCTCGATGATCGCGACCTCGTTGAACGATCCGAGGTCGTGCTGGTTGGCGCCGGGGCGGTCGCGGTCGTTGACGGCGCGCGGGTTGCGGCGCGAGTTCGGCGCCGTCGCCGTCCGACGGGTGCTGCGATCGGTGGTGTCGGTCACGGTGCCTCCAGTGCTCCATCGGGGCGTCGTACACCGGCAGCCCATGCGTCATGCCCGGACAGCTCGGCCGGGAATCGTGCAGCGGCGTCCTCGTCGATGTCGATCCCCCAGCCCGGCGCTTCATTGGGCCGAAGCCAGCCGTCCTCGATGCGCAGAGTACCGGGAAACACCTCGTGCGTGGCGTCGTTGTAGACGTGACCCTCCTGGATGCCGAACGCCGCCGAGGTCACGTCCAGGGCGACGTTCGCGGCCGCGCCGATGGGCGACGTGTCGCCCGGGCCGTGCCAGGCGGTGCGCACGCCGCTGAGCTCGGCGAGGTCGGCGATCTTGCGCGCGGGCGTCAGCCCGCCGATGTCGGACACATGGCTGCGGATGAAGTCCACCCCGCCGTCGCGCACCAGATGCACCGCGTCGGTGAGCGACGTCGTGAGCTCGCCGACGGCGATCGGCGTGCCCGACGCCGCGCGCACCTCGGGCAGCCGGTCCCAGTGCTCGGGCGGCAGCACGTCCTCCAGGAAGAACAGCCGGTACGGCTCGAGGGTGCGCGCCAGCCACACCGCCTCGGACGGGGTGAGGCGCGAGTGCACGTCGTGCAGCAGCTCGATGTTCTCGGGCAGGGTCTCGCGCGCGGCCTCGAACAGCGCCGGCACGCGGCGCAGGTAGTCTCGTGCGCTCCACCCGTTGCCGTACGGCGCGTCGGGGTACTCGGTCGGCACCGCCGGTGCGCCGTACCCGCCACCGCCCGGGGTGGACAGCTGCAGGCGCACGTGCCGCCAGCCCTGCGCGATGAGCTCCTGCGCGTGGTCCATCGTCGCCTCGATCGTGCGGCCCGACGCGTGCAGGTAGGTGTCGGCGGCCGCCCGCACCTTGCCGCCGAGCAGCTCGTGCACCGGCATCCCGGCACGCTTGCCGGCGATGTCCCACAGTGCCTGGTCGATGCCCGAGATCGCGTTGTTGGTGACCGGGCCGCCGCGCCAGTAGCCGGAGAACCCGGCGAGCCGGGTGAGGTCGCCGATGTCACCCGGGTAGCGGCCGATGAGCAGGCGTGCCAGGTGCTCCTCGACGAAGGTCACCACCGCGCGGTACCGCTGCGTGAAGGTCGCGCACCCGAGTCCGTACAGGCCGGGCTCGTTCGTGTCGATCCGCACGACCACGAGCGGCGTGCCCTCGGGCGCGGTCGTGATCGCGCGCACCGAGGTGATGCGCAGGTCCTCCCGCGGAGACCACGGGTTGGCGAAGGTGTCGAAGGGCATCGGTGGGCTCCTGGTCGTTTCTACAGATCGTCGGGAAGGTCGAGCGTCTCAAGCGGGATCTCGTGGTGCGCCTCGAACCCGATCAGCTCGCGGGCGGGCGTCAGGTCGATGGGCACCTCGCGCTCCACGAATCGCCGCAGTCGCGGCGCTTGCGGCGCGTACCGCTGCAGCAGGTCCTCGGTGCGGTACGGGGCGAGGGTCGAGTCCGCCGCGAGGAAGAACGCGTGGGCGCCGGTGGTGGATGCCGTCAGCGACAGTTCCACGGCGCGGGCGGCATCCTCCGTCACGAGGTACGACCACCCTTCGCGCAGGCCGTCCCGCGGCGAGGCCGCGATCTCCTCTGCGATCTCGGCCAGGTTGTCGGCGCCGTTCACGTGCGGGAACCGCAGCGTCACGATGTCGATGCCCCAGTGCCGCCAGGCCATGCGCGCGGTGTTCTCGTCGTTGCGCTTGGACAGCGAGTACCAGTCCGCGATGTCGGTGGGGATGTCGGTGTCGAGCGGGTAGTACGCCGGGGTGACCTCGTGGATGTTCTGCGGCAGCCCGTACGAGTTGATGCTGCCGGCGACGACGGCGCGGGGGAGACCTCGCGCCCCCGCCTGGGCGAGCACGTTGAAGGTCGACACCACGTTGGTCGAGTAGACGTCGTACGCCGGGGCGATGTCGCGGTGCGCGAGCGCCGCGAGGTGCACGACGAGGTCGACGCCCTCGAGAGCCCGGGCGACGTCCTCCTGCGAGCGAGTGTCGCCCACGATGACGCGGTCGGCCTCCAGT
Source organism: Microbacterium sp. NPDC058389 (assembly GCF_042722305.1). Lineage (NCBI taxonomy): Bacteria > Bacillati > Actinomycetota > Actinomycetes > Micrococcales > Microbacteriaceae > Microbacterium > Microbacterium sp. NPDC058389. Next base: position 17,755 of record NZ_JBHXJQ010000013.1, on the reverse strand, counting down.
GCCGGGTTCGCCTCGCGCGAGAGCGCGGTGACGGATGCCCCGGCCCGCTGCAGTCGCGCGCTCGTGACCACCCCGATCCGGCCGGACGCGCCGGTGACGAGCACGCGTGCTCCGTTGAGGTCGCTCATCCCTTGATCCCTCCCGCCGTGCCGACGCCGCGCAGGAACTGCTTCTGGAAGATGAGGAACAGCACCACGGGGATGATGAGGCTGAGGAACACCGCCGCCATCTTCACGGCGAGGGGTGTGGGTCCGCTCGCGAGCGTCGGCAGCATCACCGACACGGGCTGCAGGCCGGGGCTCGGCAGCACCAGCATCGGCCACAGGTAGTCCTTCCACGAGCCGATCGCGGCCAGCAGGGCGACGACGCCGATGATGGGGCGCGACAGCGGCAGCACGATGGTCCACAGCACCCGCAGCGGCCCGGCGCCGTCGATCTTCGCGGCCTCGAGGATCTCGCGGGGGACCGAGTCGAAGAATCGCTTGAGCACCACGACGTTGAACGCGCTCGCCGCGGAGGGCAGCCACACCGCCCAGAAGGTGTTGAGCAGGCTGATGTGGAAGAGCGGAAGGTCGAGCACCGTGAGGTACAGCGGCACGAGCGAGATCACACCGGGGAGGAAGAGGGTGGCGAGGATCGCGCCGCTGAGCAGGGGAGCCCACTTCGGCTTCAGGACGCTCAGGATGTAGGCGGCGAGGATGCTGATGACGAGGGTCGCCAGCGTCGAGCCGAGAGCCACGATCACGGTGTTGCGCAGCGACGAGCCGATCTCGGCCCCGTTCCACGCACGGACGAGGTTGCTCCACTCGTTGGGGGTGAACCAGATGCCCATCGGGTCGGTGATGATGGCCTGCGTGTCGCTGATCGAGGCCTTCGCGGACCACAGCAGCGGTCCGAGACCTGCGAACACGAGACCGACGAGCGCGAGGCCCTGGATGATCCACAGCCAGATGCGGACGCTGCGGCGCTTGCGGTCGGCGAACGAGATCGCCCCGCGCTCCTTGGGCGCCTCCGGGGCGCGGCGGCGGCGCTTGCCGGGACGGTTCACGACGAGGGTGCGGGTCGCCTCGTCGAGCGGCATGTCCTGGTAGGTCATGAGGTGCTCCATCTCCGGGTCGCCCAGAGGTAGACGCCCGACAGTACGCACAGGAACGCCGCCAGCATGACGCTGAGGGCCGTGGCCGCGCCGAAGTCGCCGTAGACGAATGCGTAGTTGTAGATCTTGAGGAGGACGGTCTGGGTCGCGTTGTTCGGACCGCCTCCCGTGAACAGGAACGGCTCTGTGAAGATCTGGAACGTGCCGATGAGCTGGAGCAGCATCATCACGAGGATCACGCCGCGCAGCTGCGGGACGGTCACGTACCACATGCGCTGCCAGATGCTCGCGCCGTCGATCTCGGCCGCCTCGTACAGCTCGGTGCTCACCGAGCGCAGTGCGGCGATGTAGATGATGGCCGTGGAACCCGCGCCCGCCCATGTCGCGTACAGCACGATGGACGGCATCGCCATGGCCTCGGAGTTCAGCCATGGGAACGGCCCGAGTCCGATCCAGCTCAGCATGGTGTTGAACATGCCGGTCGCGGAGGGGTCGTAGAAGAACTTCCACAGCAGGATCGCCGCGACCGGGGGGACGATCGCCGGGAGGTACGCGAGGGCGTTGTAGAGGCCGTCGTACTTGCGCAGCTCGTTGATGAGCACGGCGAGGATGATCGGGATCGGGAAGCCGAAGACGAGCGCCAGCAGCGCGAAGTACGCCGTGTTGCCGACGGCCTGGGCCAGGCCCGGGTCGCTCAGCACGTACTCGAAGTTGCTGATCCCCACCCACTGCGCGGGCAGGATCAGGTTGGTCTTCTGGAAGCTCAGCGTCAGGCCCTGGAGGATGGGGCCCCAGCTGAAGTAGGCGAACACGAGCACGACGGGGATGGCGAACAGCACGGAGTGCAGGCCGCCGCCGAGGTACCAGGTGCGGAGGGTGCGCGGACGGCGGGCGGGAGGGGGCGTCTCCACCGGCCGCGACGGTGCGGTCTTCTCTAGGACTCGGGTCATGATTGCCTCGAATCTCCGGGTGGATGCCGGCGGCCGGGGCCGCCGGCATCCACGTCGGCGATCAGCGCGCTGCCTGCGCGATGATCCCGTCGACCACGCCGTTTGCCTCCTTGATGGTGGCGGCGATGTCGGCGTTCTCGTCGGTGAGGATCTTCTGCACGACCGAGTCGAGCGCGGCGTAGGTCTGCTGCGTCGCAGTCGGCGGCTCGGGGATCAGCGGGAGCGTGGAGTCGACGTAGCCCGAGAAGTGCTCGCGGGGGACGTTGACGTAGTCCTTGATCCAGCCGAGGTAGCGCTCGTCGATGTCGGGCGACACCGGCGGCAGACCGGGGATGCCGACGGGGTTGCCGGCCTCGGCGTCGGCGCTGGCGAGCTCGACGGCCTTGTCCTCGTCGAAGTACTTCTCGAAGTCGTAGAACTTCACCCACCGGGCGGCGGCGAGCAGCTCGTTGGGCGTCGCCTTCGCGTTGAAGAGCTTGAGCGAGCCGCCGGTGAGCGTGCCGTTCTGGCCGTTCGCCTGCGGCAGTGCACCGACGCCGACGGCGTCGGGGTCCATGCCGAAGTCCTTCACGACCATGCCGTAGAGGTCGGGCGCCTGCATGATGATGCCGATCTTGCCGGCGGCGAAGTCCTGACGTGCAGCTTCCTGGTCGTAGAGGAACTGGCTGCCCATCGAGTTGTCCTCCCAGCGCATGTCGTGCAGGAGCTGGAGAGCCTCGGTGGTGGCGTCGCCCATGACGGCCTTCTTGCCGCCCTCGTCCTGGATGGTGCCGCCCATGCTGTAGGTCATGGTGGTCAGCATCCAGCCGCCGGTGTTGTTGGTGGTCAGCTGGGCGTAGCCGGCGACGCCGGGCACCTTCTCGCTGATGATCTTGGCGTCCTCGCGCACCTCGTCCCACGTCGTGGGCGCCTTGTCGGGGTCGAGCCCGGCCTGCTCGAAGATCGCGCGGTTGTAGGCGAGTCCGACTGAGAACAGGCCGGTCGGCACCGAGTAGATGTTGCCGTCGTCGTCCTGCACGTTGGCGAGGGCGAGCGGGTTGAGGTCGTCGACCATGTCGAGTTCTTCGAGGTACGGCGTCATGTTGGGCAGCTGGCCGTTGTCGATCAGCTCGTGGCTGTACGTCAGCGAGACGTTCATGACCGTCGGCAGCGTGCCGCCGGCGAGCTTCGCCTGGAACGTCTGCGCGTCCCAGGCCTCGGTCGAGGTCTTGACGGTGATGTTGGGGTACTGCGACTGGAACTTGTCGATCTGCTTGTCGAACGCCTTGCGGTCGTCGGGCTTGTCAGCCGTCGGGTAGTCGCCGACCGTGATCGTGACGTCCGCCTCGGGGTCGGCCTCGCCCGACGCGGGGGTGTTCCCGCCGCCGCCGCTGCAGGCGGCCAGTGCGGTCAGTGCGCCGATCGTGCCGAGCGCGATGGCTGCGCGAAGTGCTGGTTTCTTCATCGAAACTCCTCGGGGGATTGCAGGTGGTGATCGTGCTGTGACGAGCGATTCGCCAACGTCGACGACTATAAAACCAAGAGTGTTATTAAGTCAACGACTCTCGCGCCGGCCGATCGCACCGGCCTCCTCGTCGACGGTGGCGGAGCGCGGGGCGGCGAGGATCCGATGATTCGCGATCGGTCAGGCGGACTGGTCGAGCAGCAGCTCGGCGACCGCCCGCGGGGCTTCTCGCATCGCGTTGTGCCCGGTCGGGATGTCGTGGACCCGCCAGCCGGGGTCCGACGCAAGGCGGGCGCGCAGCCCGGCGAACGGCGTGTCGTCCTCCCATCCCGAGCAGTAGACGAAGTCACGCCGAGGCACGCGGTCGACGGCACCCGTCAGTCGGACCCGCTGCACGAGGGAGGACAGCGGGTGGGGGCGGCGCCGAGGCTCGCCGCCGTCCGGCGCACGGAAGGGCGGACGGACGGCGTAGCCCGTGTCGGCTGCGCCTTCGATGAACGCGCGGCGGTACGCGTCGGTCGTCAGGGACCAGCAGGAATCTCCGTCGCGCGGAACGTAGGCGTCGAGGTGGACCAGGCGAGAGACGCGGGTCGGTGCGCGGTCGGCCGCGGCCGAGATCACCATGCCGCCGTAGCTGTGGCCGACGAGCGTCGCATCGGTGAGGTCCGCAGCCTGCAGCACGCGCACGATGTCGTCCGCATGCGTGTCGAGGTTGGCGCGCGCCACGGACTCGTCGTCATCGCCCGGTCGCAGGCCCGTCAGCGTCAGAGCATGCACGGTGTGTCCGGCCGTCTCCAGCAGCGGGGTCACGGCGTCGAATGCCCAGGAGCCATGCCATGCGCCGGGGACCAGGATGAACGTCGCCATCTGGACCCTCCTCTCGTGAATTGCGTGCAGGAAGACCAGACGACCATCTCCGCGGGGTGGCCGGCCACCGATAAAGTGCCTCATGATGCCCGTAGCCCGCCAAAGTCCTCTCCCCGCGGTGACGTCGCTCGTCTGGCCGTCCGGCGGTCGACACCTGTGGCGATCCGGCGGCTCGAGCGCAGTGCAGTCCCATGCCCGCGGTCATCTCGTCTACGCCGCTGCGGGAGTCCTGACCGTCCAGACCGACCGTGGGACGTCGATCGTCCCCGCCGACCGGATCGCCTGGACTCCGGCGCGGGTCGCCCATCGGCACACGGCCCACGGCAGCACCGACATGCGGATCGTCTTTCTGCCGCCGTCGCTCGCCGGGCGTGTCCCCGACCGCCCCGCGGTGTTCCTCGCGAACGGGCTCGCGCGTGAACTGCTGCTCACGCTCACGAACCCGCAGGACTCCGACGGCAGCACCACGGCCTACAGCCCATCGGCGCGTGCTCGCCTGATGCGTGTGCTCGTCGATGAACTCAGAGAGGCGCAAGAGCAGCCTCTCCACCTGCCGGAGCCGCAGGACGATCGCCTCCGGGCCGTCGCACGGATGCTGGCCGACGATCCCGCGGACAGCAGCTCGCTCGCCGAGCTGGCCCGGAGGGCAGGGGCCGGCACACGCACGCTCAGCCGGCTGCTTCACGACGAGCTCGGCATGACGTTCTACGAGTGGCGCAGCCAGCTGCGCATCCATCGCGCCCTCGTGCTCCTGGCCGACGGGCACGACGTCACCCAGACCGCCCACGCCTGCGGATGGGCGAACCCCAGCGGCTTCATCGCCGCCTTCACGGCCATCATCGGCAGCACTCCCGGGCGCTACCAGTCCAGCCGTCAGCAGGCGACGCGCGATCCGTGACCACGCCCGGCAGCGTCACCCCTCGAGGATCGCGAGCCGCTGCGTCGCGCGGGTCATCGCGACGTACCGGTCGACCGCGCCCTCGATGCCGTCGCCGAACGCGTCGGGCTCGACCAGCACCACCAGGTCGAACTCGAGCCCCTTGGCCAGCTCCGGGCTCAGCGACCTCACGCGGTCCCGAGCCGGGAACGACGGATCGCCGATGACGCAGCCGATGCCGTCGGGGTGCGCCTGGAACCACTGCTCGACGATCGCGTCGCGTTCCGACACCGGCGCGTGGAGCACCGGCACACCGCTCGTGCGGATCGACAAGGGCACGTTCGCGTCGGGGATCGCCGCACGGATCACGGGTTCGGCCGCGGCCATGACCTCGCTCGGCGTGCGGTAGTTGACGGTCAGCGAGGCGATCTCGACCTGCGTCAGCCCGGCGCGCTCGAGGCGCTCCCGCCACGACTCGCGGAAGCCGTGGCGCGCCTGCGCCCGGTCGCCGACGACCGTGAAGCTGCGGGACGGGCACCGGGCCAGCAGCATCCGCCACTCCGCGTCGGTGAGCTCCTGGGCCTCGTCGACGACCACGTGCGCGAACGGGCCGGCGAGCAGGTCGGGGTCGAGCGCGTCGAGGACGGACTCGTCGACCAGGCTGTTGCGCAGGTCGTCGCCGTCGAGCCACGTCATCATCTCGTCGCCGGCCTCCTTGAAGCGGTCCACGACGTGCGCCATGTACTCGCGCTCCTCGGCGAGCCTGGCCTCGCGCTCGCGACGGCGGCGTGACGCGCCCGGATCGCCCAGGCGCCGGCGTGCGGCGTCGAGCAGCGGCAGATCCGAGACGGTCCAGGCCGCGGCATCCCCTCGCTGCAGGAGCTCGATCTCGCCGGCCGAGAGCCACGGTGCGCAGCGGCGCAGGTACGCCGGGACGCTCCACAGATCCGCGACGAGGACGGATGCCTCGACCAGTGGCCATGCGCGCCCGAACATGCGGGTCAGTGCCTCGTTGCGTGCGAGGGCCCGCCGGAGCTGATGCAGCGGGACCTCCTCGCCGTCGAGCTGATCGGTGAGGATGTCGAGCACGGTGTCCCACACCTGGTCGCGGGCCTCGTTGTGCGGCAGATCCGACTCGGCGGACGCGAACGCCTCCTTCCAGTCCTCGGGAGTGAGCGACACCTCGCCCCACTGCGTGCCGATCACGATGCCCTGCGTCGGCGGCTCCTCGTACAGGGCCACGGCGGGCTCGATCGCGTCGACCATGCGGGCGTCGGCCTTGAGTCGGGCGATGCGGGGCTCGTCCTCAGGGTGCGCGGCGCTGCCCTCGGCGACGAGGTCGCGCAGTGTGCACGTCTGCACGCTCTCCTCGCCGAGCGAGGGCAGCACGTCCTCGACGTACGACAGGTAGGCAGAGCTCGGCCCCACGAACAGCACGCCGCCGTGGCCTTCGCCCAGCAGCGGATCCGCGTAGACGAGGTACGCGGCGCGGTGCAGCGCGACCACGGTCTTGCCGGTCCCCGGGCCGCCGTCCACGACGAGCGCACCGCGTGAGCCGGCGCGGATGATGGCGTCCTGATCGGCCTGGATCGTGCCGAGCACGTCGCGCATGCGCGGCGACCGGCTCGCGCCCAGGCTCGCGATGAACGCCGACTGGTCGTCGAGCGCGGCCGTCTCGTCCAGTCCTTCGGCGGTGAACACCTCGTCCCAGTAGTCGGTGATGCGACCGCCGGTCCAGCGGTAGCGGCGGCGGCTCACCAGGCCGTGGGGGCTTGCGAAGCTCGCGGCGAAGAAGGGCTCGGCCGCCGGCGTGCGCCAGTCGACGAGCAGGCGCCGGCCGCCGGCATCCGTGAGTCCGAACCGGCCGATGTACACCGGGTCGGAGCCGTCGGCGGGCACCATGCGGCCGAGGCAGGCGTCGAGGGTGAAGCGGCGCAGCATGCGCAGGCGGGCCGAGAGCCGGTGGATCTCCAGGTCGCGCTCGAGCGCGGACTGGCCGCGGCCGCCGGGGCGCAGGCGCACCTCGTCGAGCTGCGCCTCCAGTCCGGCGGTCTGGCGGGCGAGGGTGTCGGCGATCGCGGCGAACCAGCGTTCATCGGCGGCGATCAGTGCGGGGGCGGACTTGGCGGCAAGGCGTTCGGGCAGGTGGAAAGCGCTGACAGAGGGGGGATTCACGGCATCGACTCCAGGCGAGGATCGGGCGGCGCACGCGTCGCGACCGACCAGTATGCGCCCCCGAGGGGCCCTTGCCGCAAGGCCCCCTCCCACGGGTATCCTGGAAGTGCAGGCGGGGGCCTGTCCGACGAGCGGCTGCCGCGCGATGCGCGCCCGCTCGTCCTGTATCTCCGGGGCCTTCCGTCAGCTCTCGCGACTGCCGGCCGCCTGGGTCAGTGAGCGCTGCAGCGGGCCGTAATGCTCGATCACGGCGCGCCGGTAGGCCTCGCCGTCACCGCGGCGCGCGGCGTCCAGCATGTCGCCGTGGGCGCGCGCGGTCAGCTGGATGTCGGCGGGCGGAGCGATGTCGAGCTGCGGCACGACCGCGGTGTGGACGTCCCAGAAGGCGCCGACGAGCTGCTCCGCGAGGCGGTTGCCGGTCGCGGCGAACAGGCTCGTGTGGAACGCGCGGTCAGCCTCGAGGAAGGTCTCGCCGTGCTCGGCCTTGTCGACCATCTCGTCGACCATGGCCTGGAGTGCGGCGGTGTCGGCGCCCTCGATGGCGGCCACGACCTTGTCGGCCATCGCGAGGTCGAGGGCGAGGCGCACCTCGACGACCTCGCGCAGTGCGTCGATCGAACCGTCCGGGGCCAGCACGCCCCGGAACACCAGGGCCTGCACCATCGGATCCAGCGACATCTTGCCGACGTATGTGCCGTGGCCGTGGCGCACGTCGACGATGTCGAGCGTCGACAGTGTGCGGATCGCCTCGCGCACCGAGGAGCGCGACACGTCGAGCGTCTCGCACAGCTCCGCCTCGGTGGGGAGGGGGTCTCCGGGTCGCAGGTTGCGCGTGAGGATGAGCTCCTTGATCTGATCGGCGGTCGTCGCGCGTCGCATGCGCGATGCGCGCTGGTCGATCGAGGTCATCCGGCCCCTCCGTTCGTGGGTGGTGTACGTAACGAGTTCGTTTCGCCCATTGTGGCGGTCGCGAACCTGTGTTTATAGTACGTCAGACGTCTGATGTCCTACAAGGCGTCGTTCCCTCACCATTTGGAGCACCCATGAACCGAAACACGACCCGCTCCCGTCGCGGTCGTTTCGCGGTCGTAGCGGCAGGCATCGTGGCCACTGCGCTCGTGCTGGCCGGCTGTGGATCGTCCGGATCCGCCGCGCCCGACAAGACCGAAGCCGCCGCCGAAGTCGACCCCGACGGCATCATCGAAGCCGGCATCTCCTACGCGCTCAGCGGCAGCTTCGACCCGATGATCGCGTCGGGCGCCGTGACCGTCGCCGCGAACTGGCACATCTTCGAGGGGCTCGTCGACCTCGACCCGGTGACGAAGAAGCCGTACGCGGCACTGGCCGCAGACCTGCCGACGCAGGTCGACGACACGACCTACGACATCGACCTGCGCGAGGGTGCGACGTTCCAGAACGGCGAGCCCGTCACCGCAGACGACGTGGTCTTCAGCTACGACCGCGTGCTCGATCCCGCCAGCGGTTCGCTGTTCACGACCTACATCGGCTTCATCGAGTCGGTCACGGCGGTCGACGAGGACACCGTCGAGATCAAGACGAAGTTCCCCTTCTCGCTGCTGAACGAGCGGCTGGGCATCGTCAAGATCGTCCCGAAGGCCCTCGTCGAAGCCGACCCCGAGGGATTCGGCGCCAACCCGGTCGGGTCCGGCCCGTACTCGCTCGTCTCGGCGGTGCCCGAGGACAAGCTGGTCTTCGAGGCCTACGAGGACTACAACGGGCCGCGCCCGGCGAAGGCCGCCGGCATGAACTGGAACCTGCTCGCCGACTCGGCGGCGCGCGTGACGGCGATGTCGTCCGGCACCATCCAGGCGATGGAGGACGTGCCGTACATCGACGTCGACACGCTCGCCTCGACCGTCGACGTCGAGAGCGTGCAGTCGTTCGGCCTGCTGTTCATGATGTTCAACCTGCAGGCGCCGCCGTTCGACGACGCCCGGGTGCGCCAGGCGTTCTTCTACGCGATGGACATGGACAAGATCATCGGCACCGGCATGCTCGACAACGCCACCGCGGCCATGTCGTTCCTGCCGAAGGAGTGGCCGAACTACAACGAGGCCTCGACCGTCTACAGCTACGACCCCGAGAAGGCGAAGGAGCTGCTCGCGGATGCCGGCGCCTCCGACCTCTCGATCACGCTGCTGACCACCGACACCGGCTGGGTGAAGGAGGTCGCCCCGCTCATCCAGGAGTCGCTGGAGTCCGTCGGCGTGAAGGTGACGCTCGACATCGGCCAGTCCGGCGCGCAGTACGCGAAGGTGGATGCCGGCGACTACACCGTCATGGTCGCCCCGGGTGACCCGTCGGTGTTCGGCAACGACCCCGACCTGCTCATGAACTGGTGGTACGGCGCCAACGTGTGGACGCAGACCCGCACGCACTTCGCCGACACCCCCGAGTATGCCGAGCTGCGCGAACTGCTCGACACGGCGGTCCAGCAGACCGGTGACGAGCAGCAGCAGACGTGGAACGACGCGTACGACCTCCTCGCCGAGCAGGCCGTGCTGTACCCGCTGTTCCACCGCAAGCTCCCCACCGCGTGGAGCGGCGAGGACCTCGTCGGCTTCGCCCCGGTGCCCACGACCGGTCTGTCGTTCCTCGACGTCGGCGTCGCCGCCCAGTAATCCGCCTTCGGCCGGGGCGCGGCATCCCGAACCGCGTCCCGGCCCCCTCGGAAGGACCTCACGTGTCCAACACGCTCCGCCTCATCGGCAGACGGCTGCTGCAGCTGCCGCTGATGATCCTCGGCATCACGTTCCTGGTGTTCTTCGTGATGTCGTTCTCGCCGGTCGACCCGGCCCGCACCGCGCTCGGCGAGACCGCCTCCCCGGAGGCGCTCGAGGCGTACCGCGCCTCCCACGGCCTCAACGACCCGCTCCTCGTGCGCTACATCGCGTTCCTCGCGGGGCTGCTGCACGGCGACCTCGGCACGTACTCCGCGCGGAGCCTGCCGGTCGCCGACGAAGTGGCCCGCGCGTTCCCCATCACGCTCTCGCTGACCCTGTTCGGTCTGCTGATCGCCGTCGTCGTCGCATTCGTGCTCGGCGTCCTGGCCGCCGTGTACCGCGACAAGTGGCCGGACCAGATCATCCGCGTGCTGGGCGTCGGCGCCCTGTCGACGCCGTCGTTCTGGCTCGCGATCCTCCTCATCCAGCTGTTCACGCTGCAGCTGGGGCTGCTGCCCGCCTCGGGCAGACTGCCCGAGTTCAGCGAGGATCCGGCGGGATGGCTCGCCCGCATGACGCTTCCCGCGGTGGCGCTCGCGATCCCCGTCATCGGGCAGCTGTCGCGCGTCGTGCGCACGTCGATGGTCGAGGAGCTCGACCGCGACTACGTCCGCACCGCCCTGGGCGCCGGCATCCCCCGCGTCATCGTGGTCGGCCGCAACGTGCTGCGCAACGCGCTCATCACCCCGGTCACCGTGCTCGGCCTGCGCATCGGGTATCTGCTCGGCGGCGCCGTCGTCATCGAGGTGATCTTCGCGATCCCCGGCATGGGCACGCTGATCCTCAACGGCGTGACCAACAACGAACCCAATCTCGTCCAGGGGGTGACGCTCGTGGTCGCGCTCGCGTTCGTCGTGATCAACATCGTCGTCGACCTCCTGTACGTGCTCATCAATCCCCGAATCCGGGCGGTGTGACATGCGACGCAAACTGACAGAACGCCTCTCCACGCCGGGGCTGCGCTTCGGCGCGGTGTCGACCGGCACCGTGATCTGCCTCGTGATCATCGGCATCATCGCCCTGGCCGCGATCTTCGCGCCGTTCGTGGCTCCCTACGACCCGCTCGCGTCGGGTCCGGCGGTGCAGCCGCCGAGCGCCGAGCACTGGTTCGGCACCGACCGGCAGGGCCGCGACATCTTCTCGCGACTCGTCTACGGCGGGCGCTACTCGCTGACGATCGGCCTCGGCGCGACGATCGCCGCGCTGATCGCCGCCGCGGTGCTGGGCACGATCGCCGCGACAGCGCCGAAGTGGATCGCCGAGACGCTCATGCGCGTCATGGACGTCGTCATGTCGTTCCCCGGCATCGCGCTGGCCGCCGTGTTCGTCGCGGTGTTCGGGCGGTCGCTCCCGGTGCTCATCCTCACGATCGCCTTCCTGTATGTGCCGCAGCTGACCCGCATCGTGAGGGCCAACATCCTCGACCAGTACGGCGAGGACTACGTGTCGGCGGTGCGGGTGATGGGCGCCTCGACCGCGCGGATCATCGTCAAGCACGTGGCGCGCAACACGATGGCGCCGGTGCTGGTGTTCGCGACGGTGCTGGTCGCCGACGCGATCGTGTTCGAGGCATCCCTCTCGTTCCTGCAGGCGGGCGTCCCCGACCCCGAGCCGTCGTGGGGCAACGTGATCGCCGCCGGCCGCAACCTGCTGATGAGCGGGGCCTGGTGGGCGACGTTCTTCCCCGGTCTGCTGATCATGGTGTCGGTGCTGTGCCTCAACATCGTGTCGGAGGGCATGACCGACGCGATGGTCGCCCCGAAGGCGCGGAAGCTGAGCACGGAGGCCGTCTCGACCGAGGAGTCGACGACCGCGCTCGAGGCCGTGCAGGCCCCGACGGGCGAAGACACGTCCGCGGCCGACGTCGCCGACGGCACAGCGTACGAGAAGGCCGTGCCGGTCGTCACCGTCGCGACGCCGACACTCGAGGCGAGCACCGCCGCGGTGCCGCTGGACGAACGGCTCGCCCAGCTGCGCGTTGTCGAGTCCGCACGGACCGACCGGCTCGTGTACGAATCGGATGCCGCACCGCTCCTGGACGTGCAGGACCTGTCGATCTCGTTCCCGCGTCACGGCGATGTGGCCGTCGTCGACCGGGTGAGCTTCACGGTCCGCCCGGGCGAGACGATGGCGCTCGTCGGCGAGTCCGGCTGCGGCAAGTCGATCACGTCCCTCGCGATCATGGGCCTGCTCGATGGGAGCGCCACGGTCACCGGGCGGATCATGTTCGAGGGCCGAGACCTGCTGGAGCTGCCGGCCGGTGCGCGCAACGCGCTTCGCGGCGACGACATCGCGATGATCTACCAGGATGCGCTCAGCTCGCTGAACCCGGCGATGCTGATCCGCTCGCAGATGAAGCAGCTCACCTCCCGTGGCGGCACCCGCTCGGCTGAGGAGCTGCTGACGCTGGTCGGGCTCGACCCGGCACGCACGCTCGCGTCGTACCCGCACGAGCTGTCGGGCGGTCAGCGGCAGCGTGTGCTGATCGCCATGGCGCTCACGCGCGACCCGAAGCTCGTGATCGCCGACGAGCCGACCACCGCGCTCGACGTCACGGTGCAGGCGCAGGTGATCGAGCTGCTCAACTCGCTGCGCGAGAAGCTCGGGTTCGCGATGGTGTTCGTGTCGCACGACCTGGCGCTCGTGGCCGAGATCGCGCACCGCATCACGGTGATGTACGCCGGGCAGGTCGTCGAGCAGGGCACCACCCGCGAGATCCTCACCCAGCCGGTGCACGAGTACACCCGCGGGCTGCTCGGGGCGGTGCTGTCGATCGAGTCCGGCTCGGACCGTCTGCACCAGGTGCCGGGCACCGTGCCGTCGCCCAGGGACTTCCCCGCGGGCGACCGGTTCGCCCCGCGCTCGTCCGACCCCGGACGCGGCAAGGGCGTCACGCCGGTGCGCCGCCGCATCGAGGGCACCGAGCACTCCTACGCCGCGCATCCCGACGATGCGCCCGTCCAGCCCATCGGAGGTGCGCGATGACCGAGTCGATCATCGAGCTGCAGGACGTCCATGTGCGCTTCAAGACGCGCACGTCGGGCTGGTTCCAGAAGAGCTACGTCGATGCGCTGGCCGGCGTCTCGCTCACGGTGAAGCGCGGGCAGACGCTCGGCATCGTCGGCGAGTCCGGGTCGGGCAAGTCGACGGCGGCGAAGGTGCTGGTCGGGCTGGAGCAGCCGACGTCGGGCACGGTCGTGTTCGACGGCGAACCGGTCACCGCGTTCACGCGCGGCGTCCGCCGGCGGATCGGCCGCGTGCTGTCGGTCGTGTTCCAGGACCCCGCGACCGCGCTCAACGCCCGCATGACGATCCGCGACGGGCTGCTCGATCCGCTGCAGGTGCACGGGGTGGGCACGCCCGCCCAGCGCGAACGCCGGGTGCGTGAGCTGATCGGACTGGTCGGGCTGCCGGCATCCGCTCTCGACGCTCTGCCGGGCCAGCTCTCGGGCGGTCAGCGGCAGCGCGTCGCGATCGCCCGCGCACTCGCCCTCGAACCGCAGGTGATCGTCGCCGACGAGCCGACCTCGGCCCTGGACGTGTCGGTGCGCGCGCAGATCCTCAACCTGCTCACCGACCTCAAGAACGACCTCGGGCTCGGGATGGTGTTCATCTCGCACGACATCCAGACCGTCCGGTACCTGTCCGACGAGATCGCCGTCATGAACAAGGGGCGGGTGGTCGAGTTCGGCCCCGCCGCCCAGGTGTTCGACGACCCGTCCGATCCCTACACCCGCACGCTGCTCGGCGCCGCGCCGTCGCTGCTCGACCCCACTCCGCTCGGCTGAAAGAACCTTCGATGTCTGCTTCCTCCACTCCGCTGTTCACCGGTGTCGTCCCTCCGGTCGCCACTCCGCTCCTCCCCGACGGCGGTGTCGACCACGCCTCGCTCGAGCGCCTCGTCGACTATCTCGTCACCTCGGGCGTCCACGGCCTGTTCGCGCTGGGCTCCACCGGTGAGACGGCGTACTTCACCGACGACCAGCGCGTCGAGATCCTGCGCACGATCGTGTCGGCCGGCGCCGGCCGCGTGCCGGTCATCGCCGGCGCGATCGACCTCACGTCGGCGCGCATCGCGGCCCTGGGGCGTCGCCTGGTCGAGACGGGGGCGGATGCCGTCGTCACGACCGCCCCGCTGTACACGCTCAACTCGCCCGGCGAGGTCGATAGACACTTCCGTGCCATCGCCGCGGGCGTCGACGCGCCGCTGTGGGCGTACGACGTGCCGGTGCGCGTGCACTCCAAGCTCGGGCTCGGGCTGCTCATGGACCTCGCGACCGACGGTGTGATCGCCGGGGTCAAGGACTCGTCCGGCGACGACGTCGGGTTCCGCCGCCTCGTCGCCGCGAACCAGGCGGCCGGCCATCCGCTGCAGCTGCTCACCGGGCACGAGGTCGTCGTCGACGCCATGCTGCTCGCGGGCGCCGACGGCGTGGTGCCCGGCTTCGCGAACGTCGAGGCGACCGGGTACGTGCGGCTGTGGGATGCCGCCGTCCGCGGTGACTGGGCGGCCGCGCGCGCCGAGCAGGAGCGCCTCAACCGTGCCTTCGAGATCGTGTTCCAGCCGCAGGGCCTCTCGGGCGATGCGACCGGTGTGGGCGCGTTCAAGGCGGCGATGAAGGCGCGCGGCATCATCGACCACGCCACGATGGCGTTCCCGACGCAGCCGCTCGACGAGATCGCCGTGGAGCGCATCCACGGCATCCTCGCCGAGCTCGACCTGCTGCCCGACGCGACGCGCACGGGTGCGGCGTCCCCCGGCTCGGCATCCTGATGACGGAGGTCGTGTTCGCCGTCGACATCGGCGGGACGAAGACGACGGCCGCCCTCGCCGACCGCGACGACGTCGTGCTCGACACCGCGACCGTGCCCACCCCTGCGGGGGAGGGGCCGGAGGCCGTGGTGCGTGCTGTCGTCGGCCTGGCCGCCGAGCTCGCCGAGCGCGCGGGCGGCCCGGGTGCTATCCGGGTGTGCGGCGTCGGGGTGGCGACCGCCGGTGTGGTCGACGTGTCGGCGGGCGGGATCGTGTCGTCGACCGACACGTTCGCGCGCTGGACCGGCACGCCGCTCGCTGCCCGGCTCCGCGAGGCGCTCGGCGACCTGCTTCCGCCCGGGGCCCCGATCCACGTGCAGAACGACGTCGACGCCCATGCGCTGGGAGAGTTCCGCCACGGGGCCGCGGCCGGTGCCCGCAGCGCGCTGGTGGTGGCGGTCGGCACCGGCGTCGGCGCCGGGGTCGTGGTCGACGGCGTCGTGCTGCGCGGCGCGCACCATGTCGCCGGTGAGATCGCGCATCTGCCGGTCCCCGGCGCGGAGCACCTGCGGTGTCCGTGCGGCCGAGCCGGGCACCTGGAGGCCATCGGCTCGGGCGTGGGTCTGCACCGCCACTACCTCGCACTGGGCGGGGACCCGGAGGTCGCCGATGCCCGCGGCGTCGTGGCGCGCTCCCGCGGAGGCGACCCGATCGCGCGCCGGGCGCTGGTCGAGTCGGCCGCGGCCGTGGGCCGCGGGATCGCCGGCGCCGTCACGCTGCTCGACCCCGAACGCGTCGTCGTGACCGGCGGAGTGGCGCAGATCGGCGAGGATTGGTGGACTCCGATGACCGCGGCGTTCGCCGCCGAGGTGATCGACGCCCTGCAGGACGTCGTCATCGCGCCGGGCGAGCTGGCCGCGGACGCGCCGCTGCGCGGGGCCGCGGCATCCATCTGGGAGAAATGCGAGGTCATGACATGAGGTTCTCGGCGACCGAGACGCTGAACCGGCTCGACGGCGGACTGATCGTGTCGTGCCAGGCCTACCCCGGCGAGCCGATGCGCGACCCGCGGACGATGGCACAGGTCGCGCGCGCCGCGGTCGTCGGGGGAGCGGCGGGCATCCGGCTGCAGGGCCTCGACGACATCCGCGCGGCCGCCGACCTCGACGTGCCCGTCGTGGGCCTCGTGAAGGCCGGCGACGCCGACGTGTTCATCACGCCGACGCTCGAGCACGCGCTCGCGACCGCCGCCGCCGGCGCTGACATCGTCGCGCTCGACGGCACGCGCCGCCCGCGACCGGACGGTCTCACGCTCGCCGAGACCATCGCCCGGCTGCGCGACGAGCACGACGTCCTCGTGATGGCGGACTGCGGCTCGCTCGACGACGCCGTCGCCGCCGAGGTCGCGGGGGCGGACCTGCTCGGCACGACCCTGTCCGGGTACACGCCCGAGCGCCCGAAGACCACGGGACCCGACCTCGAGCTCATCGCGCTGATCGCGGCACGGTGCGAGCGGCCGATCGTCGCCGAGGGGCGCATCCACTCGCCCGGGTCCGCGGCCGCCGCCCGTCGCGCCGGTGCTTTCTCGGTGTGCGTCGGCACGGCGATCACGCACCCCTCGACGATCACGTCGTGGTTCGTGGACGCGCTCGCCGAGACCGCACGGTCGTGAAGCCCGTCTACATCAGCGCGTACGCGGCCTCGCCCGCGTTCACCCGGTGGGATCCGGCGCTGGAGGCTGAGCTGCTCCCCGCGCTGTGCGCGCTGCCCGGGGTCGTCGGCCTCGAGGTGCCGTGGCTGGGCGCGCTGCATCCGCACGATCCGGAGTGGTTCGTGCGCCACGTGCCGCCGGGTGCGCGCCTCGCCGTGACACCGCTGCCGTGGGTCATGCGCCGCACCGCAGAGAACCCCTCGTACGGGATCGCGTCGGGGGATGCCGCCGGCCGAGCCGCCGCGCTCGACGACCTGCGGCGCGTGCGGGCCGACATCGGGCGCCTCGCCGGCTCCGTCGAGCTCGTCGCACTCCACACCGCCCCGCGCGGGGGCGGGGACCCGGTCGCCCTGTCCGCCTCGCTCGACGAGCTCCGCTCGTGGGATTGGGGCGGTGCCCGGCTGGTGATCGAGCACTGTGACGCGGTGCGACCCGGCCGGCCGTTCGAGAAGGGGTTCCTCGCCCTCGCCGAAGAGCTCGCCGCGCTCGACGGCAGCGACATCGGTCTGTGGCTGAACTGGGGCCGTTCGGCGATCGAGCTGCGCGACCCCGACGCGGTGACGACCCAGATCCGGGATGCCGCCGCCTCGGGCCGCCTCGTCGGCCTGACGTTCTCCGGCGCTGCCGCCGAGGACGGCCCGTACGGCGGCGCCTGGGTCGACGGACATCCTCCCCTGCTGTCGGCGGACCCGGACTCGAAGTCGCTCCTCGACGACGCGCACGTGGCCGAGGCGCTCGCTGCGGCGCCGGAAGCTCCGGCACTGGGCCTCAAGGTGAGCCGCCTGCCGTCGGACCGCACCGCCGCCGACGTCGTGGCGACCGTCGCCCGCAATCTCGACGTGCTGCGTCGCCTCGGCGCCTGACGGGCGCCCGTCAGGCGCGCGCAGCGCGCCATCCTGCGGGACACGCCCGGGATGCAGCGCTGATTCGACGCGCGGCCCGAATCGGCGTAATGTTCTTGTTGTTCGCCCCAAAGGGTAGAGCGAAGGGCCTGCTGGTCCGGCTCCCCTCAAGTTGCGAACACCTCACTCCCTGAAGCAAGAGTCGCTGGTGCGGCTGGTGGTTCGGTGGGTGTAAGGTTGTGAAGTTGCCCTGGGGTGATGGTCGTGAGGCTGGAACCCGGGTGCGTCCGATCTTT